>JAFLVH010000021.1 GCA_022508365.1 Clostridiales bacterium
ATTCTGAACAAGCGCGTAAGCGCGCTGTGAAGAATCTCAACCGCTTTATTGGCCGCAAGCGGCATTATTGTTGAGATTCCTCGCGTGCGCTCGGAATGACAAACATGCTTTACACTAAATTGAAATTTAATTCTTACTGCTTTCAAACCTTTGTCTCATTAAATCTAAATCATATTCAAGAAAATATTTTTGTAAAAGCGGATAGAATATTCTGAACTTGTTTTTATCGTAAAATACTATGTCGCATCCTCTATCGTCATACACGGTGAATATGCAGTTATTAACAAATGACACCAAATGGATTGTCGGATTGTCTTGACGATCGATTTGAGCATTTATAGCATCTATGGCATTGAATTTTTTATCAGCATAGCAACATATTCGATTTCGTCTGATTATAGTGTCGGCATCTCTGTCGTCCGGAATATCATGAATATCCCTGACTACTTTGTGCTTAAATTTTTTTTGATAGCCTAAACAAAACCTTAGACGATTCTTTTCATAAGAAATAACATGATTGATATATACCGTATCTCCCATATCAAAATCCCAATCCTGAATGTAATCATCGAAAAAGAACATATCGACGCCGTTTTCAAACAAAATGTTGAAAATTGCCGCCGCTCGTTTTTTTGCCGTGGTTAAATATTCTTCGTCGGTTTCACCGATGCCCAATTCGCAACGCAAAGCGAAATCGTTGTTATAAAAATGAGGCGCGTCGTAGCTAAAGTCTCGACTTATTATCATTTGTTCTATATCATGCATTTTTATGCCCTTCGTTAAATTACTGTTTGTCTTACAAACATTCTACCATAATTCCATGAAAAAAACAAGAGCAAGAGTATGATTTTCCGTTACGCACCAAAAGAAATGAGCGGATTTTATACCGCTCATTCTGCATTCTTAATTCTGCATTTTCTCTACTTTTCTTTGCTCAAAAGCTTTATAAACTCGGCGAAAAGCGGATGCGTTGTAAGCAGTCTCGATTTATATTCGGGATTGAAGATAGTGCCGATAAAGAATTTGTTTGTGGGGATTTCAAACGCCTCGGGTACGCCTGTCGGGGAATGCGCGGAAAACACAAGCCCGTTCTTTAAGAATAGCTGTTCGTATGTCCCCGACATTTCAAACCTATGCCTATGCCGCTCTGTAGCCATTGGCGCGCCGTAAATCCTGCTGAGGTACGTGCCCGGTGTTATCATCGTGGGGAACGCGCCCTTCTTAAGCATAGGCGGTTCTACACTCGCCACAACTGCATACGGCGTGTCGGGCGTAAACTCCTGCGAGTCCGCACCTGTCATGTTGCAAACATTCCTTGCAAACTCGATAATGCCCGCCTGCGCTCCCAAACCTATCATAAGGCATGGAATATCGTTTTCGCGCGCGTACTTTGCCGCGGCAACCTTGCCGTCGAATCCGCGCACACCAAACCCGGGTGCAATCACAATGCCGTCGTATCCGTCCAGCACGGCTTGGTTATTCTGCACGTCCGCACTGTACACAAGCGAAATATCCACAGCCTCGCCACGCAGTAATCCCGCAGTGGTCAAAGCGTCCGTAATGGACTGATACGCCGTACCCTTTTCCACATACTTGCCGACGACCGCAACCTTAAGGCGCTTTTGCGCGCTTTTTGCGGCAATTGCTTTATCGCACATTTCCGTCCAGGCGGCAAGCTGCGGTTCGCGTTCCTCCATTTTAAGCTTTCTGAGTGCCACGCCCTCAAAGTCCTGCTCGTGCAGCTTTAACGGCACCTGATAGATGTTATCTGTTGTAACGCTCTCTATAATTCCGCTCTTGTCCACATTGCAGAACTGCGCAATCTTCTTTTTTGCACTGTCGTCAAGCGGCATATCGCTGCGACATACGATAATATCGGGCTGAATGCCTATGTTCTGCAGCTCCTTTACCGAGTTTTGCGTCGGCTTGGTCTTGTGCTCGCCGCTCATTTCTATGATGGGAACGTATGTAATGTGAATATACACAGCGTTGCCCTTGCCCAACTCGCCGCGGCATTGACGTATTGCCTCTAGGTACGGATGGTTTTCTATATCGCCTACCACGCCGCCTATCTCGCACACCACAACGTCGGTCTCAGGCTTGTTAAGCGTGTACAGCGTGCGCTTTATCTCGTCAGTTATATGCGGAACAACCTGAACGGATTCGCCGTCATACGCGCCGCTACGCTCGCGATTTATGACCGCAGAATATATCTTTCCGCTTGTGATATTGCTGTTTTCGGTAAGGTTTTGGTCCAAAAACCGCTCGTAATGTCCAAGCACCAAATCGCCCTCGCCGCCGTCGTCGGTGACAAACACTTCGCCGTGCTGATACGGACTTAAGTACAGCGAATCCACATTAAAGTACGGGTCGAACTTGATGATATCGACCGAATAGCCCTGAGCCTTTATGAGCATTGCCATGCTCGCCGCCGTAATTCCTTTGCCTAAGCCGGACACAACACCGCCGGTTACAAAAATGTATTTTGACATAATTCTACTCTTCCGGCTTAGCGCCGGTCCTCCAAAAGTTTTACTTATCTTTACTACATTGAAAAGCCTATCTCTTTAAGCTTTTTTGCGTTGTACTCCACCACGTCCAAAAGATGCTCGAATATCTTTTGCGCCGCAGCTCGCTCGGGTATAGCCCGAGAGATATTGCTGTCTGTGTTGTCCGAGTGCGCAAAAAAGTTGCGTTGCTCAAAGTATTCCGAATATAATGCCACCAGCACCTCGGCATAAATAACACTGCCTATGCGCCGAGTATAGCCGCTTTTAAGAATGTACTTACCGTCGTCGTTCTTATCAAACGCCTGACCTATCATCTTGACCTTGATGTCCTCGGCGGACTGAAGATCGAAGATAAACCGCTCCAACCCCCTGAATGCCGGCACCAACAGCACGGAATAGTCGGATAGATGCAATCCGTTCTGCGAAAAGTCGTGTATGCCGTAAGAAAAGTCTATGCGCGACTGCTCGGACAGGAATTCAAACGCATTTGGCAGACGCTTTTTCAGCTTGTTCTGCACGTCGGACACATTGCCCTTTCCGCCGTTTTGATTCTCGACATAGTTCTCCAGCGCCGATGAATAGTCGCTGCAACCTCCGATAAGCGACATGACCTCGCCAAACAGATTGCTGCGCTTGCCCTGAAGCTGAATAGTCATGCGCTTGGTGGCGTAGCGTAACAGCACCTTTTGGTCACCGTCCGACACGGTGTAGTTTTTAACTTCCTGTATCGTGCCGGCAAACTCGATTTCGCCCGTCGCCACTGTCTTGCCGTATGACTTAAGCCGCTTTAACGCTGCGTTTAACGCCTCAAACGGAAAATTCTTTACGGAATAACCGTTTTTGTATTCGGGCGTAGGAACAATATCGGCAGAAGCTTGCGCGTTTTGGGTTTTAGGCGGTCTGCCGCGCTTGCGCTTTTCGGGAGCTTCCTGCACCTGCTGCAGCTTGGGTCTTTGCTGTTGAGCTACTTGCGCCTGTTGCGCTTGTTGCTGTGATTGTTGCTGCGGTTGAGGTTGCGGTTTCTTTGGCGGTCTGCCGCGCTTGCGCTTTTCCGTAACATTCGGCTCTTGCTGCCTTGCGGCGGTCTTTATAGTATCTCTGTTGTCGTCCGCGCCGTCATCAGAACCGAATGATATCTTCGGCGATTCGGTGCGGTTGCGCCGCCCAAGAGAAATTGATATACCAACATTGTCGTCGCGCTTTTCCGATTTTGCAGTGCCCGTAGCGCTATCGCGCGGAGGAATGCCCAGTCTGTTTTCGCCGTAAGAAGTAAGCGGACGTTTTATTATAGTCGGCGCCGAGGTCTCTTCTGTGCGCACTTCTTTTCTTTTTATTGTTTGCGGCGGATAGATTTCGTCGGTGGAAATTTCCGCGCCCTTAGACGTTACAAACAGTGTGTGCACAGGTGCAAACTCGGTGCGCCTGCGTATACTGTCCGGTGTGACAAACAGCTTAGCGCGCGTGGAACTGTCCGAGATCGGCCTTACCACCGTCTTTTGCGTCGGTGTGCCCTGCGCCGGGACGCTAGAGCTTTTTACCGATTTACCCGACGGTGCAAATAAGTCGAGTAGGCTTTTAGCAAAGTCGCTTCTGCCTGTTATAGATAATATACACGCGCTCGTGTCATACACTACCGCAATCCTATTTTCGCCGACAAGATAGGAATACCTGTCATAATGCGATCTTTCGGTAGCGCCAACCCTGCCGTTGGGTGAATAGGTTTTGCTGTCTATCTTATTGATAAACGCCGCAACCTCGCCCGGCGAGCACGGTGAAATATTGTACCTTACATTTTCCATTATTACTCCGCGATAATTATACGATTTTTCTTCCCTAGTTATCGTAAAACGCTAATAATCTAACTGAATTATATTTCTCTCTTTTTCTTATGCAATGCGCGCGACCGTCTAATTATATTAGACAACGGAATACAACCATAAGCTATTGTATTCCGTCGTCGCGTCAAAAAGTAATATAAGCGACTTTGCGCCGCTTATATTATTTATTTTATTTCTTTACTTTGCGGAACCGTACAACGTAGATTATCACGCCGGCAAGCAACAGTATTGCCACTATGATAAGCACGGTGGAAAGCGTCGTCCACGTGGTGGGAGTGCTGGAGCCCTTGCTTGTTACGGTGAGCGTTTCGGTAATCTTGTAATCGTTGCCGACAGCGTCTTTTGCCGTGTAAACAATGGTGTACTCGCCTACCTTGTTAAGCTTGATTTCGGAGCCGTTGTTGGCTTTGCCGGCGTAGCCGCTGTAGCTGCCGTCAACCGTGCTGCCGGAAATAAGCTCGTGCGAGGGATCGTAAATTTCCTTTCTGATCTGTACGCCTTCCTCGGCAGTAACAAGCTCAATCGTCTTGAAGGAGAAGGAGTCGCCTTCCTTCTTGGCGCTGTTGGTGGATGTGCCGCCCGTCAGAGTGAACTTGGGTGCAAATACGTCGCCGACGCTGATCTTGTAGAAGTTCTCGGCCTTTTCACCGTTCTCGTAAACACCGGTATAGGTTACGGTGTATACGCCGTCCTTGTCAACCTTAAAGGTGTTGTCGGCTTCGTTAAGCTTAACGGCCTTGCCGTCGGGATCTTTAACTTCGATTTTAACGGTACCCATGCCGTGTTCGGTGTAAGCAACAGCGGTGGGAATTGTAACGGTCGTATCCTTTTCCGAATAGGTCGGCATCTTGCCCTGAAGCTCTATGACGGGTTTGGAGTCGTCCGTAGCGGTAAAGGAGTAAGCGCCCTGGTTGGCGTCGCTAAACTTGACATCGGTATCGTAGTCGAACAACTTATCTTCTTTTATAATATCATTGGCGTCGATATAGCCGTCCTGAAGGCTGTAGGAGCCGGCGGTTTTAGCTACAAGCTCGTTGCCCATTACGCTGAATATGCCGCCGCTTATCTTGCGAACAACGCGGTATGTGCCGTTGCCGACAATGTGCTTGATTACGGTATTTCTAAGCTTGTACTTAACGTTGATGTTGCCTTTGTTATCGATGTTGGAGATAGCAGAGGTCTGGCCGGAGCCTGTGGGCGACTTGTTTACGCCTGTCAGCTTGTAGCCGTAAACGCTGTTGTTGCCGTTTACGTCAAACACGCGAATGACCATGGTGTACGCAGGATCTTCTTCATCCTCCTCAGCGTCTGCCGCCTTTTCTGTGTCAAGCGTTGCAAGGAAGCGAATGTCCTTTACATAGATAGTGGTTACATCGCCCTTTACGTCGGAGAGCGTCTCGAGCGTGACGTCCACGTACGTGCCTTCGGGATCGTACACAGCTACTTCAAAGCCGGTGTAATTGCGCATATCCTCGTTGGCAGCGGTTATGGTAAACGAGCCTGCGTTTACATAGTTGCCGGCAATGATGGGAGTATTTTCGTCATATTTGACCTTATCGCCATTGTCGTCCGTTGTGGAAGCCTTGACAAATTTAATCTTTTCGCCGTTGAACGTGAACGTCGTTTCGTCATCGGATTCCTTGATAAGCTTTGTTACCGAATCGGTATCGATCTTTTCAAGGTTAGCAAGAATGTTCTCTTCCGTGACAAACTTGTCGCCGTCTGCGGCATTGCTACGGAAGTTGCCCACCTTGTCGGTTACGGCAACATAGAAGTAAAGATTGTCGCCGAGCTTAAGCGATTTGGTAGTGTCGTCGTTTAATACGAGGTAACCGGGATTCTTGGTAAACGATGCTTCCTCGCCGCCCTTAACGTCCAAGTAAGCGGGGTCTGCGCCCTCGGCGTCGGTGTATATCCTGTAAATTACATGCGGACGGGAGTCTTCCGAATCGGCGTATACGGGATACGGAACGGTAAACGTTTCGTCCTCTGCCGAGAGATAATCGGGAGCGCTAACTTCCGCTGCGCTCGGAGCGGTGTCGTCATTGTAGTCTTCCTTCAACGTGATGGTGTACGTCTTGGACGAGGTGTTGTTGTCCTTGTCACGCGCACGGTACAACACGGTGTAGGTGCCGGGCAGAGTCGCTTCCTCGTTTTTGGAGTCGACCTTTTTGTACTTGGTAAAGTCAAATACAAACTCGCCGTTTTCAAAGGAGGCGTCCTCGGTGTAAGTGGAGTTGGCGGTGAACTTGCCGTCCGAACCTGAAGCCAAAATATTGGTGATGGAAAGAACGGTCTTGGAGTTGTCCGCGTCGGTTATGCGGAAGTAGATGGAAATTACGTCCTCGGTGTCGTTCTCGTCCACAGGCATATGGCACTTGTTGTCCACTACCTCGGGGATAAGGAACTTGATTGTGGAGTCAACATCTACGTCCTCTCCGTCGTCGTTCTTTCTGGTAACGTTGATGCCCCAGGTTTCGGGAATGAGGTATTCGTAAGCCGCGGTGTTTTTGAATACGGGCGCAACGTGGTCTGCAACCTCGATTGTGGCCTCGCTGGTGCTGGACTTGCCGCCGGCGGAGGGATTGTTCTCGTCGTAGAAGTCGTTGTACGCGGTATAGCGCACCTTGTACTTACCCACCTTGGTGGGATAGAAAGTCATGGACTTGTCGTTGTCAAACTCGACGGGATCGTTTTCGATAACTTCGTAAGCGTAGCCGTCTTCGTTGACCTTGACGTTGTTAACGGGCTTGTCTTCATACAAGACTTCGATTACAACCTTGACATTGTCGTCGTTGTTGTCGGAAACGGTGGCAACGGGAAGCGTCACGGGACGGTTTACGGACGCGTCGCGGGTAATACCGGACACGGCAAGAGTGGGATTGCCGCTCTTGTTGACCTTGGACTGAATATTGACGGTAAACGTCTTGGTAAGAAGCTTGGTGCCGCTTGCCTTGCCAAGCCTTGCGGTATAGGTGATAAACACCTTGCCGTCCTTGCCGGAAGGATCAAACTGGTCGCCGGCTTTGTACGAATTGCCGAGCGAGTCCTCGATTTCTATGGTGTAGTCCTTTTCGCCTTCAACGGTGGGATATTCGGTGAGAATGTTATCCTCGTTGTAGTATTTTACAAACGCTTCGGGAAGCGTAAACTTGCTGTTTGCGTTGTTCTCTACATACGTGGGGATATCCGCGCCGTTATACTTGATATAAAGGAAGTAATCCTCTTTTAAAGTAACACTTACCTTAAAGTCGTAAGAAATGCCGTCTTCGGTATAGCTAACCTTGTAAACGCCAAGCTGGTCGGCAAGCACCTGTCCTTCTTTGACGTCTGCGGGCTTGCCGTTGGGTGCGGTAACGGTAGCGTCCTCGGGAACTGCGATGGGTTCGCCGTAGTAATAGTTGCCCTTTACCTTTACGTCTTCGACAACGGTAACCTTGTCCGAAGTGACGGGTTTGGCGAGATCTTCCTCGCCGGCAGCCTTAACGGAAGGCGGCGCGACAAAGGTGAAGCAGGTAATCAGCATTGCCAGACATATTAATAATGTCGTGGCAGTAAGTCCGATTCTTTTGAACAATCTGAGTTTTTTCATTTAGTCGACATTCTCCTAAAATGCTTTTGTACAAATATACTGAATGATTATACACTTTTCGGGAAGGGTTTGTCAAACATTTTTAACGGTAAATCCAAAAAGATTTATAATTGTATTTACCCTCGCCCATCCGTTTCCTATATTATGAGAAAGAAGAAAAATTTTTATGTAACGCCACGGGAAAAGTAGGAGCGTTTAGCCTAAGATAATATCTAAAAAGCCCTGCTTGCGGCAGGGCTTTTTTTGTAGCTTACTTTGACAAATAAATTTTGCCTTCAGTGGGATTGTAATAAATGTTATATGTTCCCGCTTGCTTAAATACTATTTCGTTATTCTCCCCTCGCGTAACCAAATTGATCTGTCCGTAATCGACATCGATTTGATCGTAGCCTATGCCGACACTATCTCCGCTACCGTGGCGAATCATTATGGCGGCGCCCGCTTCCACAGTAAAGCCTTCCATATTATATTCCGAAGCTCCGGTAACGCTACTGACGGATTCCAACATAGCAAAGCCGTTTCCAAAATCATACGCTTTGCCGCCAAATGCTCCTACAAGGTAGTATTTGTTTGCGGCGACGGGACCGTACGGGTATAGTTCAGGCGCTTCCACATCGGAATAAATTTCAATGTGTCCGCCGGTAAGCTTAATCGTGTACGTGCCCGCGGATATAAACGTGATATTATCGGCGCCGGACCTTATAAATTCTTTACCTACGGTTACGTTTGCCGTGCCGAGCGGGTTGTCATCCCAATTGACTCCACCGGTGGAGTTTGCCTTAGCTAATTTAATTGCGGCGCCCGCCGAAACGGTGATCTCAATCTCGCCGTCGGTCTTGCCGACGTGATTATTCTTCAAGCAGCTGCCCCATGAGCCGAACTGTGCGGATTCACCCACGACGTAATAGTCGCCTGCAATCCAATCGGCTTCGGGGATATCGGGCTCCTCCACCTCGTCGGATGTGATTTCTATCGAGCCGTCAACAAGCTTGAGTGTGTAGGTGCCGCCTATAGTGAACACAATATTTCCGTCGCCGTCCGCCGATATGTAGCCTCTGCCTACAGTAACGGCATCGGCGCCGCGTTCGCTACCGTCCCAATTGATTCCGCCCTCGGAATTTGCCTTGGCCAATTTTATCGCGTCACCCGCCGAGACGGTAATCTCGACCTCGCCGGTTACGGGGTCTATGTGATATCGCGGCAGACAGGTGCTCCAGTTGCCGTAGTTTTCGCCAACCACGTAGTAGTCGCCTTCGATAGCCGCGCTTTTGCTGGCCCCGATATACACTCTGCAGCGTTTATTCTCCACCTGGTTCGCCCACTGCGTAAACTCAACGGTGAACACGCCGTCTTGTGACACTTCCACCTGCGTACCTTCTATTATCGTACCCGCACCGTCAATCGCAGTTTTTTCTTGCGCCTCCATTGCGACGATATCCTTCTCTGCCCCGTCGGCAGTGAATGTGACTTTATCGCCGGCATAAAACAAAATATCGGTGGCATACCAACCCCACACAAGATCAGTCGTATCTTCGTCCTCGTCGGCAGTGCCTGCTGTCAAGTTGGCGACAAGCGTGTCGTTTACATACAAAGCATGAGTGGTTTCCTCATCATCGCCGTTGTCATCGTCGTCATCCTTCTTCCCGTTGTCTTTAAGCTTGTAAACGGCATAAAGCGTCACTGTTTTTGCGGTGCCGCTAAACACATAACCGTTGAAGTTTGATGCTGTAATTTCGGCAGCCGTGGCTGTAGAAGTAGTTGCCCAGCCCAAAAACTCATAGTCATCCCCTTTGCTGGCGGTCGGCATTGTGCCGGTGAGCTTGCCTCCTGTCGTGGTCATGGGCGTAGCCGTGGTGCTGCCGCCGTTAGCGTTGAACGAAACGGTGTACTCCGTGGTAGCCCCATCAATAATGCCGCCGACGATACCGCCAATCTCCACCGCGTCTTTATCGCACGCGATAAGACCGCACGCCGCAGTCGAAAGCATAGTCGCGGCAAGCGCCACTGCAATAAACTTTTTGATTTTCATATATTTTCCTCTATTAATTTTTTAACAAACGTAAACACATTTGCCGATGCTTGTATTATTATATCATTTACGGCAGCGAATGTCAATAGCAAAATAAAAATAAAAAAGCCGCAGACGTAATAGAAATTTCGGTTACACCGCCACGATTCTTAATTATCCAAAACGCCGAACAGGCGTTTCATCTGAAACGCCTGTTCGGCTGTAATATTTGAAGGAAATGAAGTTTGCCGAAATATATTGCTACTCCTTGACCGCGCCGGCGGTAAGCCCGTTAACCATGTACTTTACAAGGCAGAAGTACAAAATGATTATTGGCACGGCTATAAACACCGATCCTGCCGCAAACCGCGCAAACTCCGTGTCCCCTAGACTCATAAGTCCCACCGCAACGGTGTACAGGTCCTTATTCTTTAAAAGCAGCTTGGGCAGAATAAAGTCCGACCACGGCCAAGTGAACGAAGTGATAAGCGTGTACACTATCATCGGCATGGCAATGGGCAGCGTTATCTTGATAAACACCTTTAGATTGCTTGCACCGTCAATGCGCGCCGCCTCATACATGGAGTTTGATATCGTGTCGAAAAATCCCTTTTGCGTGAGATATCCCATGGGCGCGCCCGCCGAGTATATGAGTATCAGCCCAAACAAATTGTTTATCATGCCGAACTGCGTCATCAATAGGTATACTGCGGTCATCGCCATAAACGACGGAAACATGCCTAACACCATGGTAATCTTCATAATTCCTTTGCGCGCGCCGAATCTGAACCTCGACATAACGTATGCCGTGAGTATTACCAACAGACTGCCGAGCAGTGACGAGCCTATCGCAATGATAAGCGTATTGCCGAACCAGCGCGGATAATTGTACATTTCGGTATCGGTGAAAAGCTTTTTGAATGTCTCCACGCTGTATGCGCTCGGAAAGAAGCCTTTAAAGGTGTACATGGACCCACTTTCCGAAAAGGACGCAAGTATAAGCCACAGCACAGGAAACAAGAATATAAAGGCTATCACGATTAGCGCAAGATAGGTAAACAAATATTCAAAAAAGCGCTTTGCGTTAAGCCTTTTGCCTATGCGCGAATTTTTTATTTTTTTGTTTATAATTCTGTCCTGCTTGCTTAAGGCGTTCATCTGTACATGTCCTCCTTGCTGTATGATGACGAATTAACGTACACGATAAGCGAAAGCACCGAGGCTATGATAAATATGATAATGCTTATCGCCGCGCCGAACGAATAGTATTGTTGGTCTATTGACAGGCTATACAGCCAGTTGATTAACAGATCGGTGTCGCTTGCCAAAAAGTAGCCGTCGCAGATTATTCCGCCGCGCAAAAAGTAGAATACGCCGAAGTTGTTGAAGTTGCCCATAAACTGCCCTATAAGCACAGGCGTGGTAGCAAATATGACAAACGGCAAGGTTATCTTGATAAACTGCACCCACGCGCTTGCGCCGTCTATGCGCGCCGCCTCGAACAGGTCTGGATTTAGATTGGCGAGAATGCCTGTTGCAAGCAGCATACTGCTCGGAACGGACAGCCACGCGTTTACTAGCCAGCCGATAATCCGTGCGCTCCACTTGGAATCTATGCCGAAAAACAGCTTGCCGGTGCCGCCGAACTGTTCTATATAGTAATTGATAGGACCTTGATTGGAAAACATGAACTTAAATGCGAGCAGCGTTATGAACCCCGGCACTGCAAATGCAAGCACGGGAAACGCGCGCCAAATCTTTTTGCCCTTGACTATCTTTTTGTTTAGTAAGAGGGCTATCGCCAGTCCGCCGAAGTAGTTAAGTGCGGTGGACATAACCGCCCACAGCAGATTCCACACAAGTATCTTAAAGAAGGTACTGCCCATAAGTCCGGTGGAAAACAGCTGAGCAAAGTTATCAAATCCTATCCAGCTTACGAGCGAGCCGCTTAGCACCACATTTCCGCTGTAATCGGTGAACGCCAAAAATATCATAAATACTATCGGCAGAATGTTGAACACGAACACGCCGATCACGGGCAAGATAAGCGCCGTCACGTAAAAATACTTGTCAAACATGCTCGAAAGCGACTGCAAAAAGTTTGGCGTTTGGTTGCCGCGTGACACGTAATCGTAAGTGCGGCGCGCGTCGCGTATATTGGCTAGGTGCACGGCTATAAAAAATCCCGTTATTATAAACGCCAAAGTGCCGAGCAGCATCATTATAACCGAGTTGTCACCTTCTATGCCAAGCCACGGATTTGGCGGCACCACGCCCAGCGAAAAAAAGTTGTACATAGCATTTCCGCCCGCTAAGACCATGTATGTAACGTAGCCACCGAACATCATCAAAAACAATATGCCCTTTACTATCTGCCGCTGCATGATTTGCCCAAGCCCCATAAGGCACATGGACGCCTTGACGGGTCGCGGCGAACGCATAATCTCGCTCGCCCACGCTGCCACGACTGACGGCCGAGATTTAAACCATAAGCCTATCCGCTTAAACACCGCGCCTACGCGGTGCGGCAGAGCTTTAAACCAGCCGCCTATGCGTTTAAAAAGCGGCGGCTTTCCTGTGTATACTTCGCTCACCATACTAACCTCACTTCTTTATTGTATAAATGGAATCGTAAATATTGCGGTTGACTGACTTAAGCAAAGCGTCCAACGCGGTATAATTGCACTTGCCGCCTGACGTATATTTTTTGCCCGAGGCCCTGTACGGATCGGTCGCGATGTCGGTAAATGCCGTAGCAAGCGGCGTCCAAATGCGTTCCACACCGTACACCGACGGCATTATGGATATCCTATCGGTTTCTACCATGTTGTATAAGCTGTGCGCCACATCCGCCTGAACGGTGCAATCGCTGTTGCAATCCTGCCGTGCGGGCGCAATACCCAAATACTCGTTGCGCTTTAACACCATTTCGTAGCTTGTGGCATAGTTTAAAAACGCTAAGCTTGCTTTGGGATATTTGGTATAACTGCTTATCGCATAACCGTTCATTCCGCCCATGACTATTGCGTCAATAGTATCGCCTTCTGTTTCCGTCAAGTCACCCGAAACAGGCAACGCAGGCATAGGCACTGCGACTATATTTTCCTCCGCCGCCGCACGTGCCTCCGCCGAACTCATGCCTTGCTTGCGATAGGCGGAAATAAGCTCGCTGCTCAAAGTTCCGTACATGTCCTGCGTGTCGGGCACTGCAAAGTATGCGCCTGACGCAAACTCGCTTTCGCGCGCTACAGTAACCGAATTATCCACGCAACCGCTGTTCATAACTTCCGCAAGCTGCAAAATAATCCCAGCACCCAACCTTGCATCGGCATTATCAAAGCCTATATCCGTCGTGTCGGTATTGTCACTTCCGAATACATACGCGCCGTACGTCATCAAATATCCGCAAGAAAAATAAGGGTCATCGAAAGATTGCATAAAGCCGTATTCGGCGCTGTTGTTGCTATTGCGTATCTTGCTCCACTTATACAGCTTGCGCATATCCTCCACCATATCCGGCACGCCGTTTTTGTCGTCGTCCCAAGACTGCGCCCAATCGTCAGGCAGTAAATCCTTTCGGTAGTACAGCATTCCTGCCTGCATATTGACGCCTACTCCCATGAAGTAATCGGAGCCGCGATAGTTATATGTGTAAGTGCTTTTTACCAATTCGGGCAGCTGATTATATGCGTCAAGCTTTTCCACAGGCAGCGGCGTTATATGCTTGCCGTCGCAATACTTCATAAGCATGTCGTTGGCCTGATACAGCACGTCCGGGCCGTAGCCATACGGGCCGTCGTCCGCCAGATTGGAATACTGATCCTGATTGGCGTCGATAGCAACTATATTATAGTCCTTGTACTTTTCGTTGAACCCGTCCAAAAGCACCTTTAAATAGCCGGACGACTTAGCGGTGTCGTTTTCGAGTACGTGCAAAGTGATTGGGCTGTCCGGCGTGCCGCGTTCCATATCGCCCTCGAATTTATTGTAGAGTGCGGCAAGCGATTGCTCGGCATACTTCTCTCTCATGCCGCCGCCGTTGCACGCCGTAAGCGAAACGGCAACAGTGATGCCGAGCGCAGCCGAAATAATTTTGCGCAATGTTTTCAAAACACACCTCCTACTCCACAATTACCTTGTATCCGAACGGTTTAACCGTAGTATTCGCAACGCACACCGCGTTATTTGTATTATTTACAATCAACGTTACTTTTTGTCCGTCCGCAATGCGCTCTATAACAAGCGCACCGCCCTGCTCTCTGAATACGGCGTCGCCTTCCGTGAGGGCGCGCAATTTTTTATATTTTAAGAGCTGCTTTAGCTTTTGCTTGAACGGGTCATCCTTATTCCAATCAAAGCATCTGCGGCTGTCGGGATCGTATCCGCCTTCGGTAAGTATTTCCGTGCCGTAATATATCATGGTCGCTCCCGGCATAAACGTCTCTACTGCAAGCGCAAGCAAAAGTTTGTTTTCGTCTTTACCGCACTCAGTGTAAAATCTATGCGTGTCATGACTGTCCAAAAGATTTAGCATCATATGGTTTACATGCGTCATATTGCGCATAAGCAAGCCGTTGAGCTTACTGCAAAGTCCCTGCACGGACAAAGTGCCTCCAGCAAAGTAGTCAAGCATTGCCTTGGTAAACGCGTAGTTCATAATGGAATCGAACTGGTCGCCGCCAAGATAGCTTGCGCTGTCGTGCCAGTTTTCGCCGATTAACACCTTATCACTACCCAGCGCTTTTATATGCCGCCTGAACTTGCGCCAAAACTCGTGACTGACCTCATCGGACACGTCCAACCGCCAGCCGTCTATGCCATACTCTTTTATCCAATACTCGCCCACGCGACACAAGTATTCTTGCACTTCGGGGTTTGCGGTGTTCCACTTGGGCATATAGTCGCACGAGGCAAAAACCTCGTAGTTGAGCGGACGTTTTGTCGGCCTATCGCCGTGTATAACAAACCAATCAAAATACGGCGAAGCCTGCCCTTTTTCGCAGAC
Organism: Clostridiales bacterium; assembly: GCA_022508365.1. GTDB lineage: Bacteria > Bacillota > Clostridia > Christensenellales > Pumilibacteraceae > Anaerocaecibacter. The sequence continues at coordinate 14,954 of JAFLVH010000021.1, forward strand.
GTCTTGAAACTCTTTCAGATTTTCGCTGCAATGATTGAATACCGCATCCAGTATAACGCGCATACCGCGCGCCTTGCACGCTGTCATCAGTCTGTCGAACGCCGCATTGCCGCCGAAGTGCGGATCTACATTGTAGTAATCGCTAATGTCGTATTTATGGTTGGATTTTGACGTGAATATGGGCGTAAGATACAGTGTGTTTATGCCTAGATCGCAAAGATAATCGAGCTTTTGCGTTATGCCGTCAAGGTTGCCGCCGGCAAAGCTTTTTGACGTTGGCTTCTGTCCCCACTTGATATTGATGTAGTCGCCGACGCCGCTGTTTTCGCCGCGGCAAAACCTGTCTACAAATATTTGATATACCACGGCGCGGGATAACCATTCGCACTGCGGAAGCACATCGTTTTCGTTTATGTACGCAAGCTGAAAAAAATTGTAGAACGCAAGCGAAAAGTCGTACGTATCTGTCAAACCGTCCTCGGAATAGTAATGCTTATTGCCTTCGGTATCGGTAAGCAAAAATATGTAAGCCAGCCGTTTGTCGTCCAGTCTGAGCCTAACCGTAAAGTAATCGAACAGTCCGTCTGTCGCCGATATGTTCATAGGCGCGGTTTTTCTGTGCGTACCGAATTCGTGCTTTTGCCCGTAAATTACTTCGGCGGATAAAATATCGCCCTTTGCCGCACGCAATCTAAGCTCCGCCGTTTCGGGGTTGAGTGCAAAGCTGTATATGGAATCCGATTTGTGTAAAATAGCATGCTTATTCATGATTTACCTTGACTTATGTTCTTGCGTTTGATAAAATATGAGCATGGGTTCAACTAGCGGAAAAAAGAAAAGCAGAGTGACGATAAAGGATGTTGCCACCGCCGCCGAGGTATCTATTGCCACGGTATCGTACGTGCTTAACAACACTCCAGGACAATCCATAAGCGAGGACACGCGCAAAAAGGTTTTGCAGTTTGCCAACCTCTTGGGCTACGAGTGCAACGTTATGGCAAAATACTTGGCGTCCGGAAAATCGAACACAATTTCTGTATTGATAAAAGACGTTAAACCGTTTGCGGCGCAATACTATATGAAGCTGCTTACCGAGCTGTCCCGCCTGCTGTGGCGGCAAAACCTCGGGCTTAAAATAGTTGATTACAGCGACGGCTTTAAGCGCAACACCGATTGCGACGCATATATCACCGTCGCGCTTACCGAAAAAGAATTCCGCGAGTTTGCCGACACAAAGTATATGCCGGTCATAGCCATAGACAGCGTGTTTGACGACTTTCTGTTCTACCGCATAAACGACGACTACGAAACCATGTACAAAACCGCTAAGGCGGAAACGGGCATGGACAAGGTTGTACTTTTGGCGTTTGAGCTGCCCGAGGAAGTTTTCCGTTCGGCAGCCGCCGTGTTTGACGAAGTAAAAACCGTAAATTCGTTGTGCGATTTATACGAGCTTGACAGTCAAACTTGCTACGTCACCCTCTCGAGCGCGATATACGACAGCATTCCCAAATCTCAAAATATCAGATTGCAAAGCTCGTCGTTCGCGCTTAAGGCATCCGCCGCAGCCGACGCCGTAGCCAAGGCGATAGGCCGCATTCAATCTCCGTCCGAAGAACACAATATTCGCGTTTAGCCAATATACAATAAACGCCGCCCGACCGCAACAAAAGCGTTGCAGTCGGGCTTTGTTTTGCATAGGAGTTTTTTGCTACGGTTATTCGGTAACGGTGTAGATATCCACCGTGCCGGTTGCTATGGTGTATACAATTTTATATGTGCCGGTAACAGTGCAGGTAAAGTTTCCGCTCGTGCCGAATTTGTCGTTGGCGTCGCCGTCGATGCCGAGCTTAGAGGCGTTGATAAATGTTCCGTCGCCGCTTTCCGCGCCTTTATCATACAAGGCAAGACCGAAGCTGTTCCCTTCGCCGGCGGTAATCGTTACCGTAATCTCATACGCTGTTTGGTCGTCATTGATTGTCATTTTCCAACCGTCGGAAAAATTATGGTTCCAAGTGCTTTCCGTTCCTGCCGAATTAGTTACGCCTACGCCCTTAAGATAGATATCGTAAATATCGGGCGAATCATTGTGGATTGTGATCTTAATCATTTGAGAATAGCTATCGAATATAACGTCATATGTGCCGGCAGTGACAACCTTAATGTTGTAGTTGCTATCGTCGGGATTGGCGGCAACAAACGCTGTGCTTGTATTGTTAAAATACTTATAGCTGTATGTGTTTGCCATATTATCCCAGCCAAGCGTTTCCGTGCCCGCCGCGTAAGCTCTTATTACAATCTCATCGTCCGCAGCAAGAGTAAGACCGGTATAGGTGTAAACGCCGTTATTTAGCGTCAGCTTGAACGAATCGGAATCCTGTTGGTAATCGCCCCATTTGACCTCACCGAACTTTCCGTCAAGATAATAGTCGTATTGTGCGGGAGTTTTTTGAGCGTTGAATGTTACGGACAATGTTTCCGCCTTTGAGTCGTAAACAAATGTATACGTTCCGGCAGCTTTTGCTTTAATGTTGCCATTCGCGTCGTCTACAAATTCCTTGCTCGCTTCGGTCAGCTTATCGGCCTTGATGTACGGACCGTTTGCAACCTGCCCGCCAACCGATTGTTTGGAAGTGAACATAACCTGATCGTTTTGCTTGAGATAAATCTCCAACGTGTATGTATCTCCGTTTTGTTTCATCTGCGTAGCGTCGTTGTACATGTCCGCCCATGCGGTGATATTTTCACCCTTAATAAAATAATGGGTGTAATCGGATGAAACCTCGGCGGCGTCCCCGTTGCGTTCGTAAGATAGCTCTGTCAGCTTTCCGTCCGCATCAACCATCAGCGTTAATGTATAATTTCCCGACTGCCCCACCATTATATCGGCGGTCTTGTTTATACCGCTAAGTCCGCCGCCAAAGTAGAACGGCGATGTGCTTTCGGTGGAATACTGTTCGGGCACAAAATATCCATAGCCTATTTGATAATCGCCCCACCCGTCCACAGTATTGAGGATTTGGAATTTATCCTGCGCGTAAAAATCCGCAGTGAATGTAAATTTATTGCCTTTGTTACTGTCTTTCACAAAAGTAATGTTTGCCGGCAGATTGCTTGCGGCATCGCCCTTATACTCTTTGAAGTCACCTGATTCGGCAAACAGCGACGACGTCGGCGACTGCCCCGCAAGATACCAAGTATGGTCGTCCGCAGCAGTAGAACGAAAACCGGCATACACATTAGTATCGCCTGTTATAGCCACGTTAAAGTCAAAGACCTGACTGTAAGTAGGCGTTGCGCACCAACGTACAAAATCGTATCCTTGCTTGTCGGGATCGGTCGCAGGCTTAACAGCCTTCCCACCTTTCGCTACTTCCTGCGTGGAAATTACCTTTGTGCCGTCATAAAAGGTAACCTTGTATTTACCGTTGCCGGTATCCCCGTCACCGCCGCAAGCGATAAGCGCGCCGGCGCCCATTGCCACGCACAATGCCGAGATTAAGAGTTTTTGCACTTTTTTCATTATTGACCTCCGATATTGTTTCTGTCTAAGTCCGAGACCATGTTGATTGGCACTACTTAAACGTTTAACTATATTATACTACAAATTTCTCGCTTGTCAATATGTTTTGCAAAACTTTTAAAAATTTTTACAAAAAAGGGAGCGACCGCTCCCAAGTAATTTATAAAAAACTATCCTTATTATTCATTCTGCATTCGTATATCGTTAACGCTTGTTCATATTGTAAAGTATATTCAGTCCCCTAAGCGTTAAGGTTCTGTCCACAACGTCTATTACAGGCACGCATTTGTTTACTATATCGGCAATGCCGCCTGTGGCGATGACGCGCGCGTTAGATAGCCCCGTTTCTTTTTTGATCCGTGCGACCATGGACTCTATCATGCCGGAATAACCGTAGATTATGCCCGACTGCATGTTGGTTATTGTGGTCTTGCCTATCGCGCTTTTCGGTGCGGAAAGCTCCACCTTGGGGAGACGCGCCGCGGTGTCAGCAAGCGATTCCGCCGCCGCCTTCAACCCGAAAGAGATTGCGCCGCCCAAAAACTCGCCGTCCGCCGAAATAACGTTAAACGTGGTTGCGGTGCCGCAGTCAATCACTATGCACGGCGCGCCGTACAGCTTGTACGCGGCGACGCAGCCCGCCACCCTATCGGCGCCCAGCTCTTTGGGATTGTCGTACTTGATGACAAGCCCGGTTTTCAGCCCGGCGCCCACGGTGAAAGGCTTAAGATGGAAGTACGTTTCCACCATGTGCTCGAAGGTGTAATTGAGGTTGGGGTTTACCGAGCTTATGATAACGCCCTCCACGTCGCGCAGCGGAATGTCCTTGACGGCGAGCATGTCCTTTATCAGCAGCCAGTACTCGTCGCCCGTCTTGTTTACGGACGCCATGCGCAGCGTGTGCAAAAGCTCGTCGCCGTCGAACACGCCCATCTTGATATTGGTGTTGCCTATGTCAAATACAATAACCATTATATATTCCCGTTGTCCGCAGTAGTGTTTTTTATTTTGTGCATTTTGTCCTTGTTATGCAAAACGACGCGGTTTAATGTGAGCGATATGGGCGGAGTGAGCGCCGCCATGCACACGCACTCTATCGCGCCGCTTATAAGCATTTCCGGCGCGGCTACAAGCATAGTCACGCCGTTAAGCGAAAGAGACGGCAGTATAAGCACAAACATTCCTACGACCAGCGCAGTGTTTAATAGACTCCCTATCGCCGCCGCAACCGATACCGCAGCGAAACTCCCGACATTGCTTTTGGGCTTGCAAACCCGAAGTAAAAGTCTGTACGCGAGGGTCGCGCCGATAGCGGCGAGAATGCGCGGAAAGATAGCGATATACGGCGCCTGGATAAAGCCGATAGCGGCAAACGATGCGGCAGGCGTTATAAAGCAATATGCAATGCTTATGCACCCGAACGCTAAGCCTACAAACGCCGCCATGCCTAAGGTAAGCGTAGTCGCCGCGACCATTACGGGCAGAAAGAACACAAACGGCAAAAAGCCTGTTACTGCGCACAGCGCGGTAAGCGTTGCGGCAAGCGTGATAGAACGCGTACTTATTTTCATTACAATTCCTCCTGTTGAACTTGCGCCTTAACCGCGCATAGCTCACAGTCCGCACAATAGTGTAGCACAACGGAAAAAAATACGCAAATAATATTTGAAAGTTTTTTGCACACAACGGGAAAAATCCCATACACTGAAATTAGATAGGCGCTTATCGTACCGAAGAAAAACCGTACCGCTCCTCGCGTGTCCGCGGACGCGAGCTGTGGTGACGGCAAACAAATCTATGGAAGGAGGAAAGCAAAAATGTTCAACGGTGGCGGATGCTGCGATATACTCATGCTCCTGTTGCTTTGCAGCTGCTGCGGCGGAAACGACTGTGGTTGCGGTTGCAAAAAGGGCTTTGATTGCAACGATTTACTGTTATTCTACATTCTCATGTGCTGCTGCGGCGGAAAAGATAAATGCTGCTGCTAATCCATACATAAGAAATCCACCATCGCTAAAAGCGGTGGTGGTTTCTTTATGTAATTAAGAATTATGAATTAAGAATTAAGAATTATAGATAAGGATAATTTTTTAATTAAGATTTTTATTGCTTGGACGATTTTAAAGAATTGTTTGCTGCTCACACTATTAGCCTTCCCCTAAGGGGAAGGCTAATAATAAGGATTAATTCTTAATTAAGTTTACACTGTTCCGCAATGTAAGCTGCTACCTTGCTCTCGTCCATTCTTATCTGGCTCATGCTGTCGCGGTCGCGAACGGTGACGGTGCCCGTAGGCTCGGTGTCAAAGTCCACCGTAATGCAGAACGGCGTGCCTATCTCGTCTTGACGGCGGTAGCGCTTGCCGATTGACCCGGGCAGGTCGTAAGTGCAGACAATCCCCTGCTTTTTCAGTCCGCGGTACAGATTGTCCGCGCGCTCCGACAGCGCTTTTTGCAGCGGCAGTACCGCCGCCTTGTACGGCGCGATAGCCGGCGCAAAGTGCATAACAGTGCGCGTTTCCTTTTCCAACTGTTCCTCGTCGTACGCGTCGCACAGCACGGCAAGCATGGCGCGGCCTGTGCCGAGCGACGGCTCTATCACGTACGGCACATAAGTTTCGTTGGTGACGGGGTCGGTGTACTCAAGCTTTTCGCCCGAGAACTCGGCGTGCTTTTTAAGATCGTAATCGGTGCGGTCGGCTATGCCCCACAGCTCGCCCCAGCCGAACGGGAACAGATACTCAAAGTCGCTCGTCGCTTTGGAATAAAAGCTGAGCTCGGCCTTGTCGTGGTCGCGGATGCGCAGGTTTTCCTTTTTTATCCCCAGCTTTTGCAAAAACTCGTAGCAGTAGTTTTTCCAGTAATCAAACCATTCGAGGTCGGTGCCGGGCTTGCAGAAGAACTCCATCTCCATCTGCTCGAACTCGCGCAGGCGGAATATGAAATTGCCGGGCGTAATCTCGTTGCGGAAGCTCTTGCCTATCTGGCAAATGCCGAACGGCACGCGCGCCCTGGCTGACCTTGTAACGTTTTTGAAGTTGACAAAAATGCCCTGCGCCGTTTCGGGCCTAAGATAGCATGTGGACACCGTGTCCTCGGTGACGCCCTGAAAGGTCTTGAACATAAGATTGAACTTTTTGACCGGCGTAAAGTCGGACTTGCCGCACACAGGGCACGGGATTTTATGCTCGGCGACAAACGCGGAAAGCTGATCGTTGTCCATGGAAGCGACCGGCACACTAAGCTTGTGCTTTAATGCGTAGTTTTCCACAAGGTCATCGGCGCGGCAACGGCTTTTGCACGCGCGGCAGTCCATTAGCGGGTCGGAGAACCCGGCAAGATGCCCGGACGCCTCCCATACCTTGGGATTCATAAGAATGGCGCAGTCCAGCCCGAAGTTGTTTTCGCTTTCCGTGACAAACTTTTGCCACCACGCCTTTTTAATATTGTTGTACAGCTCGACGCCGATAGGACCGTAGTCCCACGTATTGGCGAACCCGCCGTAAATCTCGCTGCCTGCAAAAATAAATCCGCGCGTCTTGCACAACGCAACCAGTTTGTCCATTGTAACCTTCATAAAGCACCCCCGAGGGAATTATCGTAATAATTATATGACATCACGGCGCGGTTGTCAAACAATTAAGCGGCACTGTTGCGCCTAATAGAATAGATAAGAGATAAAAAATAATAGATAAGAATATAACGTTAAATTACTTTGCCACTTTATTATTATTTATTATCTATTATTTATTATCTAAATAAGGTTGAGATCCTTCGCGCTGCTCAGGATGACAAAACCGACATAGCTATAGTACGGCTTGTTTTGTTCTACGCAGCAACCGTAGGTTATTCTGAACGCAGTGAAGAACCGACTTAATGGCGCGCATTCGCCCTAACTCTTAACTCTGGACTCTAAACTCTGAACTAAAAAAGCCCTGTCATAAGACAGAGCTTTTTGTTGATTATAGATTAGTTATTACACATTAATACGAATGGAAACGTCGGTTCCTTCATCGTTCCATACTTGCAAGATAATCGTATAAGTGCCGGCTGCTAATTTTATATTACCCATATCGCCGTATTCATAAGAGGCAGTGCTGTCGCCGTGTACATTATTAATCCATTCGCCATTGAATACAACTTTAAACAAAACTTCTGAATCGAATGTTATTGTAACTTCATATTGTTGTTTTGCCCCATCCGTAGGAGTGACAGATTGCATGACTTCATGGATACCCCAATCACTCAAATTGGAATTCACTGTGCATGTTCCGGAAGCTTGACCGCCACCGCCGCCGACATCACCGCCACCGCCGCCGGGAACTCCGACCCAAACAGTGCCGGTATTTTCGTCCTGGTCATCATAGTGCTTGAACGAAACAGTATATGTGCCACCCGTTACAACAGTTACGTATGAAGCAGCCGAATCGCCGTCCTTGCGAATTGTAGGAACATTTCCGTCAGGCCACATCAACATATCTACGCTGTTTATTTTAAACGATAAAGTCTGTCCTTCGGAAAGCGTGACATTTTCTACATAATAATCATAGACCATGTTCGACGCAGACGGTGTGCCGGGCAACAAATTGTACGCAAGCGTGCCGTCAATATACAAATCATAGCCTGTTTCTACAACAGTATCGCCGCCGCCTTGGTTGTCACCGCCGCCTTGGTTATCACCGCCGCCTTGGTTATCACCACCGCCTTGGTTATCACCGCCGCCTTGGTTGTCGCCGCCGCCTTGGTTGTCGCCGCCGCCTTGGTTATCACCGCCGCCTTGATTATCGCCGCCGCCTTGGTTGTCGCCGCCGCCTTGGTTGTCGCCGCCGCCCTGGTTATCGCCGCCGCCTTGGTTATCGCCACCTTGGTTGCCGCCGCCTGTAGCGCTGTTTATGATACCGGCAATTTCCGCCGCGTCTTTATCGCAACCGATAAGACCGCATGCTGCGGTAGAAAGCATAGTTACGGCAAGCGCCGCTGCAATAAACTTTTTGATCTTCATATTTTTTCCCTCTGATAAAAATATTTTGTGTGTATGATTATACCACTACGTATGTTGTATGTCAAGGGTGTTGTGACAATTTTTTGCAAAAAATCAAAAAACTGCATAGTGAATTCGGAATTATTGTTGGTTGTGCTGAATCTTTAAATGCGCGGAGCGACCAGCACCCCGAACTTACTTTGCCTAACGAAGAATCTCTTCCACAAAAAACAGGCGCTCGAAAAATCGAACGCCTGTTTTATTACACACATAAGTTGATGTCTTTAATTTACGCTTCCACTATAACAAGATTATACTTCCAGGTTCCGGTACCGTCGTCAGCCCAGTTGCCGATAGATAACAGATATGACGAGCCGTCTTTGAACTTTGTTGTATCAGTGTCAAAAGACTGTTTGGTGTCATTGCCCTGTTTGAAGGAGATGATTATCTTGCAATCTGCCAGGTTAGCATTAATAGTTACTTGGCTTCCGTCCAATTTATAGCCGGGCCATGCACCATTTGTGCTATCAACAGGGTTGCTACCTTTAAACACATAAATCCAAGGGCCTTCCGTTCCGTAATCGGGATAATCAAACCCAACGGTAATGGTAGCGTCGTTGAACTTTAATGTAAGCTTGGTAGCAGGCAAGTTCACACCGGGTTCGGTTACATCCGAGCTCGAAATCGATATCTCGCCGTTGTTGAACGAGATAGTGTATGTGCCGGCAGTCTTTATCTTGATATTGGTAGAGGTACTGTCAAGGTATCCAACACCGGCAACAACTGCCTCGCGACCGTAATTTGCCGAATCCCAATCCGTAGCGCCGTCCGTGCCACACTTAGCAATCTTGAACTCGGCGTTAGCAGTTAATGTAAGCGTCAACGAGCCTTTGGTTGCGCCGAGATGATATTTTGATTGAACCGTATTCCATACTCCGCCGATACCTACGATATAGTAATCGCCTTCTACATACTCGTCGTCGTTGGTGCCTGCCTCGCCGGGACCTTCCACCCATACAACGTAGCCGCCGTTGGAGGCGCCGTCAAACGGTCCGTAGTACTTTAGATAGAAGTCATAGACTCCGGTCGTCAAAACTTTAAACGAGGTAGGACGAGGATTTGTTTTGAAACCTTCAATCGCGACTGTGCAAATATGAGTTTTGCCGCAGGTAGCGTCCTTTACATGACCTTCCATCCATACCTGAACAGCTGTGCCGTCGACCATGAACTGCAATGTTTCGCCCTGTGTAAGAGAAACGGACTTTGCTTCTAACTGCCACTCGCAAGTATCATCGCCCTTGTCGGACGTGCCAAACTCGACATTGGTTGTGCCATGTTTGAGCGTAGCCTCGGTCTCGGGATTATCGGGATTATCGGGATTGTCGGGGTCGGTATTGTTGTCCCACGGTCCGGCATATGCGCCGATATAGATGGACACTTTGTTCTCGCCGACTTGGTCCTGATACTGAGAAATCGAGATGGTGTAGGTGCCGCCCGCCAAAACCGTTACGGTGTCGCCGGTGATATTTACGCCTTGTTCGTCCTTAGCGCCTGTTACGCCGACAATGGCGGAGCCGCCTTTTGCCCAAACCTTGGAAAT
>JAFLVH010000022.1 GCA_022508365.1 Clostridiales bacterium
GCATAGCTCAGTTGGGAGAGCATCTGCCTTACAAGCAGAGGGTCATAGGTTCGAGTCCTATTGTTCCCACCACTTGCATATAATAAGTAAACGGCACCATAGCCAAGCGGTAAGGCAGGGGCCTGCAAAGCCCTAACCCCCGGTTCAAATCCGGGTGGTGCCTCCAAACAACGCACGGACTACGGTCTGTGCGTTTCACTTTAATTATAAATCCTGCCGCTGTGGTGGAATAGGCAGACGCAAGGGACTTAAAATCCCTCGGGTGAAAGCCCGTACCGGTTCAAGTCCGGTCAGCGGCACCAAAAAATCGTCAATTGCTTGTGCAATTGACGATTTTTACTTCTTCACTATTTACTTATTTATCTCTATTTTTGTAGCTGACAGTTATATGACCTATTCCGAAAATAACGGCAAAAACCATGAGTGGAATCGACAAAATAAAAATTCCGCAAATAAGAAACAGTAAAGTCGGGATGATAGATAACCACAGCGCTTTAATTGCACCGCTCCCCTTGCCAAATATTATCCAGCCTAATAAATACAAAGCAAGCAATGCTGCGCCTGTGATTAAGTAAACCGTTAAAGCGTGATTAAACCAAAAATCAAAGTAAGTGTACGGAATGTTAAAAACCATAAACGCAATGCAACTGTAACGTCCTATTTGCTCCAAAATAAGAATATTCTTGTCGTCAAATGTATTTTTAAATGCGTTTTTGTCAATTACCGCACTTATAATATTTGGTATCAATATTATGGCAACGGCAATTAATCCGTAGTAATTAAACCAACTCATAATCGATTATACCGTTTCTGTAGGATATTTTTCTATCAAGCTTTTATAACGATGACATTCCTTAATATGGTCGTTTATTACACCGCTTGCCTGCAGGTGCGCATAGATTGTAATCGAACCGAGAAACTTCATACCTCGCCTTTTTAAATCGGCTGATATTTTAGCCGAAAGCTCGTTTGATGCCGGAATATTACCATTTTCATGACCGCTGTATAACAAAGTCTTTCCGCCTGTATAGCCCCAAAGATACTCCGAAAATGAGCCGAATTCCCCTCGTATTTCCCGAAAAACGCGTGCGTTATGTATAATTGCTTCTATCTTTTTTCGAGAGCGGATCATGCCTTCCGTGTTCATAATTCTTTCTATATCACGCTCAGTATAACTTGAGATTTTATCGTAGTCAAAGCCGTCAAAACATGCGCGAAAGACTTCCCGCCTTTTCAGTACTATATCCCAGCTTAAACCGCATTGCATAACCTCCAGCATAAGGTATTCAAACTGCTTTATATCGTCATGAACTGGAACGCCCCACTCCTCGTCATGATATTTTGTTTCAAGCTCATTCATCAAGCACCACGGACATCTATACATAATCTTCTACTCCTTCATCTTATTGTAGCATGTGCGCCGCAAAAAAACAAGTTGTTATCATAAAGCAAGTTGATTTGCCTTATAAAATATGGTAAACTATTCATGTTAGTCCGTTACGAAGAGGTGCACATGAAGATTTTAGTAACCGGTGGGACGGTGTTTGTAAGTAAATTTATTGCAAAATACTTTGCCGACGGTGAGCATGAAGTGTACGTGCTCAATCGGAATACAAAGCCGCAGCTAAACAAAGTGAAGCCAATAATATGTGACCGCGCGAATATCGGCGACAAGCTGAACGGAATACATTTCGATACGGTCATAGACGTGACCGCGTACACCGCAAATGATATTGACAATTTGCTTAACAGTCTTGACGGCTTTGACAATTACGTCATGATTAGCTCAAGCGCAGTTTATCCTGATACTCTAAAGTTGCCGTTTAATGAAAGCGACAGAATCGGCAAAAACAAGTTTTGGGGCGATTACGGAATCAATAAGATTGCGGCGGAAAAAGCTCTATTGAAAAGAGTAAAAAACGCATATATTATTAGATCGCCCTATCTTTACGGCGAATACAATAATATCTACCGAGAGGCGTTTGTGTTTGACTGCGCGGAAAGAGACGCGCCGTTCTACATGCCGAAAGACGGATCTATGCCGTTACAGTTTTTCAATGTACTCGACTTATGCACAATTATTGAAATCTTGCTAAAAGAGCAGCCCGATTACAATATATTAAATGTAGGTAACACACCTGTTACTATAAAAGAATGGGTTGAGCTATGCTATTCCGCAGTCGGCAAAGAACCGAAGTTTATTAATGTCTCGGCGGACGTAGAGCAAAGAAATTATTTCCCATTTTACGACTACGGTTATGTACTCGACACCACACGGCAAAACATACTTTTGCCAAGGCAGTTGCCGTTTGATATTGGATTAAAACGCGCATACGAATGGTACAAACACAATAAAGACCAAGTAAGAAAAAAGGATTATTTTGAATTTATCGAAAAAAATTTAAGGTAGAGCTTTGACACTCTACCTCTTTTTTTTACACCTTAATATCAGGCTTAAACGGTACGTACTTTTCGGATTTAAACAGCGGGTCGATATACTCTGTGATAAAATCGTCCACCTGCTGCGGCGCCCTTCCGACAAAGTTAATCGGCGCGAGAATGCTGTCTATCTTGTCCTTGACTGCGGCAAACCTCTTGTCGCCTTTTATGCGATCTATCAAATCGTTCTTTTCGCCGCGTTCCTTAACCGCCTTGGCGCTCTCCATGGAATGTTGTCTTATTGCCTCGTGCAAATCTTGTCTGTTGCCGCCGGCTAGCACGCATTCCATAAGTATCTCTTCCGTCGCCATAAAGGGCAGCTCGTCGTTTATTCTGCGCTCGATAACCTTAGGATAAACAACCATGTTGTCGGTAACATTGATATAAATATTGAGCACGCCGTCGAGCGCAAGGAATGCCTGCGGAATGGTGAGGCGCTTATTTGCGCTGTCGTCAAGAGTCCTTTCAAACCACTGCGTAGAGCTTGTTACAGCCTCGTTAAACGGCATACTCTCCACAAAACGCGCGAGCGCGCAAATGCGTTCGCTGCGCATGGGGTTGCGCTTGTACGCCATTGCAGACGATCCGATCTGCGTTTTTTCAAACGGCTCCTCCACTTCTTTAAAGGACTGCATAATGCGGACGTCGTTAGCGAATTTGTATGCGCTCTGTGCGATTTTGGAAAGCAATGAAACAACCGAATAATCGAACTTGCGCGTATACGTTTGTCCGCTTACCGCAAAGACGCGCTTAAATCCGAGCTTACCAACCACCTTCTTTTCCAATTCCTTAACCTTTTGGTGGTCGCCGCCGAACAACGACAAAAAGCTCGCTTGCGTGCCCGTTGTGCCCTTTACGCCACGCAGTTTATAATCCTTCATAAACGCGGTGAGGTCGTTATAATCCAAATATAAATCGTAAAGCCAAAGCGTGGCGCGTTTGCCGAGCGTGGTAAGCTGAGCCGGTTGCAGATGCGTGTAGCCGAGTACGGGTAAATCTTTGTACTTGATTGCAAAGGCGCGCAGCTTGTCCATAACGGTGAGCATTTTGCTTTTTATTATTTTAAGCGCGTCGTATATTTGAATTAACTCGGCATTGTCGGTGACAAAGCAGCTTGTTGCGCCCAAATGAATAATTGGCATAGCGGACTTGGCCTGTGCGCCAAACGCATGCACGTGCGCCATTACGTCATGACGCACTATTTTTTCTTCCATTTCGGCATATTCGTAGTTAATATCGTTTGCGAACTTTTTCATTTCCGCAATCTGATCGTCGGAAATATCAAGCCCAAGCTCTTTTTCGCTTTCCGCAAGCGCAATCCACAGCTTGCGCCAAAGCTTAAACTTGTAGTCGTCGGAAAAAATTTCGGCTGTTTTTCTGTCTGCATAGCGAGTAATGAGCGGATTTTCGTAGATGTCTTTCATTATTTCTCCTTGTTGTAAAGGGTATTTGCGTTTTCAAAAAATATTTTGTTTACGTCGTTTTGACTGTAGCCGCGATTAATAAGAATATCGCGCACATTAAGCAACTTGTCATAATCGTTTATGTCGTCGGGAATATCGTCCGAGCCGTTAAAGTCCGTGCCGAGCGCAAGATTATCGCATCCATATTTTTGCACAAACCTATCGATTACGTCTGCAAACAGAATTGCGGAATGCGCGGTTGTAAATGCCTGCACCGTGCAAAGACCAATCACTGCATTGCGTTCCACAAGCGCCTTTATCTGCCCTTCGTCCAGTGAGCGCGGATGCTCGTTAAACCCCGTGTGAGAACACAGCACGTTTTTTGCGCTGTCCAAAGCGTCATAAAAGCTTTTTTTATTAAGGTGCGCAAGGTCGATACAACACCCACCGTCCTCTATCGCTTTAATTGCGCATTTTCCTATCGGAGTAAGCCGCCCGTCGTCAAGAGCCCCACCCGCAAAAGCGTTGTTGTAGTTCCAGGTCAGCGAGCAATAGAAGTACGTTGAAAAGTCAAATTGTTTATATCCTTCACCGTGCGCAGTAAATCCTATGTCCTCAATTGCGATGTGCGCATGTCCTGCTTCTTTTAAACGGCGAGTAATATCGTTTACCCTGCTTTTTGCGTCGGATAATTCAGACGTCCAGATAGCGGCAGTGACTATATTTGTTGACCGAAACTTACAATAATCGGCATTTAAAAACCGCGTAGCAAAATCATTATGCAAATCGAATAACATAGTTGATTTTATGCGCGGTTTATAACTGTTTATTCGTTCTCTTCTTCCACAAGTGCGTTGGAGATATGCAGAATAGGACGGAAGAAGTTGGACTGCTCTATCTCGTCGATAGTTATGCCGGCGTGCAACAAAAATTCCTCTGTCGCATTGCGGCAAATCTTTACAAGCTTAGCGCGCGCCTTATCGGTCTCCGGTGAAAAGTCAACGTACTTACGGAGTGCGGGAGCGCAGCTAATAGCGCAATCGAACAAAATCTGTTGATAGTACAGGTTATTGCGCGACTTGTTTTTGCCCATCTGTTCGATTGCCGGTACATAATGAATGGACATAATTTCATATAGCTTTTCGTAAAAATTGTGAAGCCCGGCGCCTATAGTGTTGGGATTTAGCTCGTAAGCATCAACGAGGAAACGCGTAAGCATATCGCAGCGTTCTTCGATGTCGGGATACTTATTAGGGCGCAGCTCCATCTGTTTGTCTTCCATCTGAACGACGCTCGGCAATAACAATCTATAAACCAAATCAAAGCCCTTAAAAAACAGCTCGGAATGCCGTGCAACCTGCCTGCTGCACATGGAACGGTAGCAATTGGTATAGGTAAACTTAAGCGCCTTGGCGGCTTCTTTTAGTATGGCTTCATATTCGTCAATATCGGTAATAATGTGCTTTTTGCCGTGTGTCTGATGTTTGCTGTCAAATTCCTCAAACTTTTTAAGCACCTTTATGTTAAAGTCATAGTTTTGCGAAAAATCGGGAGAATACGGTGAAGAATCGAAATTCGGGTCAAAGGAATGTCCGAAGAAGCACAGCTCGTTGCACAGCGCTGAAAGCTTTTTGTAATCGAAATCGTTTGGAGTATACAACTTGTCATCGTGAATAACAGTCTGCACTGCCTTATAGCAAACCTTGAGGCAGCAATCGACAAGCTCCGCAAGCGCCTTTGCCACTTCGGGAGCAAAAGACATAATTTGCTCGCGGTCTATAGTAAACAGCTCCATTATCAATGTCAAATCCGCTATAGACTGTTTTCTGTATGCGTCAATGTTATTTGTAAACATTGAGTCGCGATTCAACAGTCGACGAGTGATTATAGCCTTTGTCTCGGTAAGAACTTCCGTTATAAACGCCAGCTTGTCCGGTATGGCGGCATTGGAATACGAAAGTGCAAGAAGCGACTTTTTCACCATATCCACCAAGACAGGAACAAACTTAAATCTGTCCTGTATCTGTATGCCCTCGCCCTTATTTCCGGCAATCATATCCATCACGTCATGCGAATAAATATTGCTAAGCCCCAAATAATATTGAGCAACATAGGAGTTTTTATTGTATTCCAATGCAAACTTGAAATGGTTGAGCGCATTGGTAAAATCACCACTGTTAAAGTACCTTTTTGCTTTTTCAAGCTCGACTTGCTCCATATCCTCGTCTATAAGCAGCTGCTTGCGTTGCAATTCCGCATAGCCAAACTGACTCTCGCACTCTGGACAAGTCAACTTGGGCTCTCTTGAAATCTCTATGGTCTTAGAGCAAATTGGGCAAATGGCGTATACAGGCATATAAATTACCTCCGAAAGTCATTGTATTGCAAAATATTACAAATAAATTTAAAAATCGCGCGCCGATAACAAATATCTACACGCGATTTATCTTTTAGCTTAGTCGTCTTTACCTTGATTGTCGTCCCCGACATCGCGCAACAAATCCGCAAAAACTGTGTTTTCTGCTTTATCGGTATAGACATCGCTTTCTTCAACCACCTTCTTGACCGGCTTGGCGGTTTTGGGGGTGGCGGCTCCATCGTCTAAGCACGCGCGTATACTAAGCGTTGTCTTGCGATGCGCTTCGTCGTAAGCAAGCACCTTGACAGTTACGACGTCACCGGGATGAAGAACTTCCGTAATATCTTTAACGTACGTCGCAGCGGCCTCGGAAACATGAACCAAACCTTCCACGCCCGGCTCAATTTCCACAAACGCACCGTACGGCAAAACGCTTGTCAACTTGCCTTGCACAACCGAGCCAACCGGGTGCTTTTCCATGCACTTTTCAAACGGGTGCGGCTGAAGCTCTCTGTAACCAAGCGACACGCGCTGCTTTTCGCGATCTGCCTTAAGTACCAAAAAGTCATAAGTCTTGCCAATCTCCAAAACCTCGTCAGGAGAATCGATATGCGTATAAGAAAGATGATCTATATGCGCCAAGCAGTCTATGCCGTCAACACTGACAAACGCGCCGTAAGAGCAAATACGTTTTACTTCGCCTGCAACTACGACGTCGGGCTTAACGTTTTCCCAGAAAATCTCGGCTTTTTTGTCCTTTTCGGCCTTTTCTTCCTCCAAGATCACGCGCTGCGAAGCAACAATCCTGCGACCTACGTCATCGATGTCAAGGGCGCGAAGTCTAAGCGTTTTGCCGACAAACTTCTTTAAGTCGGGCACAAACTTAAGCCTAACTTGCGACGCAGGAACAAATACGCGGTATGTGCCGAGCGATCCGATAAGTCCGCCCTTTATGTCCTTTTTGACGACCATTGTAAAAGTTTCGCCGTTGCGGATTTGATCGACCGCTTCATCGGTCTTGCGCATTAAGTCGGCACGGCGCTTGGAAAGCAACACACAGCCGGATACATCGTCGCGTTTTTTAATGACGATAGCCGTGATTTCCATACCGACGGGATAATCTTCCGGATTGTACTCGCCTTCGTCAACAACTTCGGTCTTATCGATAAAGCCGTCGTTTTTAACGCCTACGTTAACGCGGATACCGTCCGCATTAGCAGAAAGAACGGTACCGGTGATTGCCTTGCCCTCGCGAATGGCTACAGTGCCTTTGTTGATAGCCTCGAGAAATTCCTCGTTGCTCGCCTCGCCGAATTCTTGACCCATGTAAGTCTTTACCTCCATAATCGACTCTGTCGGAGTCGATGCCCCGGCGACGATACCAACCACGCCGCTACGGGAAAAATTGATATTATTAAGATCGCCAACAGATTGTATAAAATGCGTATCGGGGTTAACAGCAAAACACAGGTCAAAAAGTTTGTTAGTGTTGGAGCTTGTTTTGTCCCCTACAACCAAAATCGTATCACAACTTTGCGCAAGAGATACGGCTTCCTTTTGGCGCTCATATGTAGTATAGCAAATCGTGTCGAAAATTTCAACTGTTTTTGAATGAATTTTATTTATTTTTTCAGAAAGTTTTTTAAATTTTTGTCCGTCGTACGTTGTTTGACATACAACGCACAGCTTATCATACGCGTCAAGCTCGCCAAAGTCGCTGTCAATATCGATTATTGTTGCGGAATTGTCGCACCAACCGTTTGTGGCGACCACCTCGGGATGCTTCTTTTCGCCTATTATCACTATATGATAGCCTTTTAGATAATGCTCACTCACTATACTGTGAATTTTAGCAACAAACGGACAGGTTGCGTCTATGATTTTATAGCCTTTTTCGGCGATTTTATCATACGTGACTTTATCCGCCCCATGCGATCGCACTATAACACTGCCGCCGCTTATATCCGGCAACTCGTCTACCGACAGCACCGTTTTAAGCCCGAGCGACGCCAATTTATCTATGACGTTTTTATTGTGTGTAATATCGCCGAGCATATAGCATCTGTCATTATCCGCGTTGTTTAATGCGGCGTCGACTGCGCGTTTTACGCCGAAACAAAATCCCGCGTTACTTGCTATGCGAATTTCCGGCATATTCCCTTTTGGCCGCCTTATATTTTTTGTTCAATATGCGCGCGTCGATTTTGCGTTGCTTTTTCGCTTTTTTCCAGCCCTTTTGTTCCACCCACTCATCCAGCTCGTCAAGCGTTTTCTGAAGCGCCGCGCGAAACCTTTCCGTAGCCTCGTTGAGTGTAGCCTCATCGGTGCGCTTACCGTACAGATCCGACAAGTCTACAGGATCGCCCACACCCATATAGTTGCGGTGAAAAGGCTTGCCCTTGTGGTGAATCACATACGGAATAACCTGCGCGTTACCCTTTATCGCAAAAAGCGCCGCACCCGAGTGCAGGGGCTGAAGCTCCCTATTAACCCTGTTTCTGGTGCCTTCCGGACTGATTGCAAGAGTTTGTCCGTCTTTTAATGCGTTTATACAGGTACGCATGGAGGAAAGCTCGGGCTTATCCCTATCGACAAATATGACGCCTATGCTGTGCATAAACGCGGTTTGTATGCGGTTGCCTGAGTTTTCTTTTTTTGACAGCTCGCGCTTTAGTCCGCCCGGCAGACCGAAATACAAATAAACAGGATCCATCCACGACAAATGATTGGATATTATAATCTGACCGCGACCGTATTTTTTGTACTTGTATTTGTTCATAACCTTACGCGGAGCGAGAATAGCTGCAATCGGGCATAAAATTATCTTTAAAAACCAAAACCAAGCTCTCATAACAACCCCTCATCCACGGCGGCGTAAATAAATTCTGCAACCTCTTCCGCAGTCATATTGTCCGAATGGATTTCGGTTGCGTCATCTGCGCACTTTAGCGGTGCGACCGCTCTTGAGCTGTCATTTTTATCGCGCGTTACGACGTCGCTGTAAACGTCCTCGTACACCACTGTCTGCCCTTTTGCTATCAGCTCGTCATACCTGCGCCTTGCTCTGACCTCTGCGGACGCAGTCAAAAAGAACTTAAATTTGGCATTAGGCAGTACAACCGTGCCTATATCGCGCCCGTCCAATATCACTGAGCTGTTTTCGGCTATGCCGCGCTGAAGCCCCAAAAGCTTTTGCCTGACATACGGTATTGCCGATACCGCAGACGCCGCCATAGACACTTCCGGCGTGCGAATCATAGAAGATACGTCCATACCGTCCGTTGTCACCGACTGAACGCCGTCGCGGTAAGATATATTTACATTTACGTCTTTAATGCACTGCTCTACCGCCGCGCCGTCCTTTACGTCTACTCCGTTGTTAAGACAAACAAGCCCGAGTGCGCGGTACAGTGCGCCGGTATCAAGGTAAGTTATTCCCAGCTTTTTGGCGACAAGCTTGGCTACGGTGCTTTTGCCTGCGCCGCTCGGTCCGTCAAGAGCTATAGCATAGGTCTTTTTTGCCAAAGCTTCGCAGCATATTGAATTTTCGATATTAGTTTTATTCATGTTGTTCTACCGCTGCGCTCGTCCCTGCTACATAGCCGGTTGCAAGCGCAATATGAAAATTATATCCGCCGGTAAGCGCATCAACGTCGAGCGCTTCTCCGGCAAAGTACAGCCCGGGCAAAATGCGCGATTCCATGGTTTTGGGATTTACTTCCTTAACGTTTACACCGCCGCTTGTGACGACGGCACGATCAAACCCTTCGCTGCCTGTAATATCAAGCTCAAAGGATTTGATAACTTCGACAATGCGCGCGCGCTGTTTTTTTGTGACGGAATGCACAGGAAGAGTCCCGTCCACTCCCGACATATATATTATAAACGGAATAATCGATTTTGGCAAGAGTAAATCGAGAGCATTTTTAAATTGTTTGTTAAGCTGCTGTCCAAAGTCGCGTAGCAGCCTTGAATCAAGCTCCTCAAGCGACAGCGCCGGCTTAAAATCTATATATGCCTTATATGGAAAATCATATCTTGCCGCGTACGCGGAAAGAGTGAGCGCAATCGGACCGGATATCCCCCTGTCGGTAATCATCAAATCGCCGAATATCGGTTTTATCTTTTGTGTGCGCAGAGCAACATTTTTTAGCGTAAGCCCCTCTGCGGAAGAAAAATCGCGATTGGTAACAAGCGCCACAAGCGACGGTTTAGGCTCGACGACAGAATGCCCCAAACGCTTTATAACGGCATACGCACTCCCGTCCGAGCCGGTCACGGGATAGCTCTTGCCGCCCGTACAAATTATTACGCGGTCAAATCGCTCATCGCCGCTCGTACTGCGCACAATATAGCCGTCGCCCTCGCGAACAATGTCTTTTACATCGCTGTTGAGGGTAATTTTTGTGCCGCTACTCTCCGCATATCTTGTAAGCGCCTTAATAACGTCGCTCGCCTTGTCGGATGCCGGAAAAGCGCGTCTGCCGCGCTCGACCTTTGTCTTACAGCCGTTGTTTTCCAAAAGATCGACGGCGTCATACGGCGTAAATTTGGAAATGGCGGAACGCAAAAACGGCGCGTTTGTCACAACGTTTTGCAGAAAGGTCTGGTTGTCGCACACATTGGTAAAGTTGCACCTGCCCTTGCCTGTGATATAAATCTTTTTGCCGACCTTTTCGTTGCGGTCGAATACCGTGACATCCGCCTTGCAGCTGCCTGCTGCGACAAGCCCTGCCGCGCCGGCGCCGATGACCGCGATTTTCATACTTTAAACCCGTCCTCGTCGATCAGCTTTAACGCGGAATAGTCCGTTCTGTCGGGCAAAAGCGGCGTTACGGTTATGTAACCGCGCTTACACCAGTATTCGTCGTTGTCATCATGCAGCGCAGAATAGTCGCGCCGCCCTATCGGATTTATCGTATTGTCGTCGGAAAACTCGTACTCGTCGATAAAGGTAATCTGTGTGTTCATTCTTGTCACTTTTACGCCGAGCGGCTTGCCTTTTGGAAAGTTGATATTGAGCAAGCTTTTAGGCGGCAGCGGTATGGACATTAACAAGTTGAAATTGTTTTTTATAAACAGCGCGCAAGACCTAAATTCGTCCGCTGTAGCATGCTTGTTATCCAGCGAAAGCGCCAATGCTCGGCAACCCAAATGCGCCGCGTCGGACGCAGCGGACACCGTGCCGGAATACCAAATATCACTGCCTAAATTTTCGCCGTTGTTTATGCCGGAAATGACAAGATCGGGCTTTTTAAACAAAAGTGTCGCCGCCTTAACGCAATCCACCGGCGAACCGCTCACGGCAAACACACTATAATGGTATCCGTCGATTTTGCGATACTTCAAACAATTTGGCATAAGCGTAACGGAATGGGACGCCGCGGACCTTTGTGCGTCCGGCGCTATCACCGCAATATCGTGTTCGCTTTTAAATAAATCGGCGACGGCATGCAATCCGTTTGAATCGTAGCCGTCGTCGTTTGTAAAAAGAATTATCATATGGGCTGAACTTTGTTGTCCTTATCGCAAATTGTCTTATCAATGCCATGCAGCTTTGCCTCGCGCTTTTTAAAGAACGGTATCGCAAGCTGCGGGAAAAGTGCATATGTGAGTACGTCCTCTTCCTGTATGGCATATTCCTCTATTTCCTTGCGGTACACGTCCAGCTCGGGCTTTATGTTGTCCGCAGGTCTGCACGTGATGCGCGGAGTATCACCTATAATCTTTTTGATAATTTCCTTAGACGGCTCCACAGGGAGTTTTCCGTATTCGCCGGCAACAACACCCTTGGTCTCCTTGGTGACAGTCTTGTAGCGCTCGCCGCTTAGCACGTTAAGCACCGCCTGCGTACCCACAATCTGCGAGGACGGCGTGACAAGCGGCGGATAACCCATATCTGCGCGCACTCTCGGCACCTCCTCCAAAACCTCGGTGAGTCTGTCGGACGCATTTTGCTGTTTTAACTGGCTTATTAGGTTGCTGAGCATTCCGCCCGGCACCTGATAAATTAGTGCGTTTACGTCCACCTTAAGCACCTTGGGGTTGAGTATTCCGTCATTGGTTAGACGCTCTGCCACCTTGCGGAAGTACACCGTGCATTTATTAAGCTTGTCTAAGTCAAGCCCGGTGTCATACGGTGTGCCCTGAAGCGACGCCACCAAAGATTCCGTTGCCGGTTGGCTTGTTCCGTTGCCCAGCGGCGACAGCGCGGTGTCCACAATGTCACAGCCGGCTTCAATCGCCTTAAGATTAACCATATCGCCCGTGCCGGCGGTGTTGTGCGTGTGCAGGTGAAGCGGAATTTTAATCTTTTCCTTAATGCGCGAAACAAGCTCGTATACGGTATACGGCAACAGCAGGTTTGCCATATCCTTTATGCAGATTATGTCTGCGCCCATCTTTTCAAGCTGAACCGCAAGGTCTACAAAGTAGTCTATTGTGTGAACCTTGCTTGTGGTGTAGCAAAGCGCCGCTTCCACTGTGCCGCCGTACTTTTTGGTGCTGTCTATCGCCTGCTTCATATTGCGGATATCGTTGAGCGCGTCGAAAATACGAATAACGTCTATCCCGTTCTTAATCGACAAACGGCAAAACTCGTCAACAACGTCGTCGGCGTAATGCTTGTAACCCAAAATATTCTGTCCGCGAAACAGCATTTGCAACTTTGTATTGGGAATGGCCTTGCGAAGTGTGCGAAGCCTATCCCACGGATCCTCGTCCAAATATCTGAGGCAGGAATCGAACGTTGCGCCGCCCCACGCCTCCAACGCGTAAAATCCCACGTCGTCCAATAGTTTTGCGGCAGGCAACATCTCGTCCGTGCGCATACGCGTTGCGGCCTGTGACTGGTGCGCGTCGCGCAAAATAGTTTCCATTATTTTAACTTTGCTCATAGTTTGCTCCGAAAAAAATATTAGATTTGTTTAACCGTTATAAGAATACCGCAAGCAACACGCCCGCCGCGACCGCCGATCCGATAACACCGGCGACGTTAGGCCCCATTGCGTGCATAAGCAGATAATTGTTGGGATCGTCCTTTTGCGCAACATTCTGCGACACGCGCGCCGCCATGGGAACGGCGGAAACGCCAGCGCTACCGATAAGCGGATTGATTTTTCCGTGAGACAACACGCACATAAGCTTGCCCATAAGCAGACCGCCTACAGTGCCCATCATAAACGCAAGCAATCCGAGCGCAACAATCTTCAACGTGTTAAGCGCTAAAAATTCCGTACCGACCGCCATAGAACCTACGCTTATGCCGAGGAATATAGTTATGGCGTTCATAAGCCCGTTGCTTGCCGTTTGCGACAGTCTGTCCGTGACCAAACATTCCTTTAACAGATTGCCGAGCATTAGCATGCCTAATAGCGGTAACGAATCGGGTAATATAAGTCCGCATACAATTGTTACGACAATGGGAAAGACTATTTTTTCACGCTTGGACACCGGACGAAGCTGCTCCATTTTTATGGAACGCTCCTTTTTGGTGGTGAGCAGTCTCATAAGCGGAGGTTGTATAATAGGTATCAACGCCATGTACGAGTACGCCGCAACCGTAATAGCGGAAAGCATAGCGTCATCAACGCCCATTTTTGTGGCGACGTATATAGACGTGGGACCGTCCGCGCCGCCGATTATTGCTATTGCCGCCGCTTCAAAGCCCTTAAACTGTAACGCCATTGCGCCGAACAACGTGATAAATATACCGAGCTGTGCAGCCGCACCGAGGATAAAGCTTTTTGGATTGGCGATAAGCGGACCGAAGTCGGTCATTGCCCCAATCCCCAAAAAGATTATAGGCGGAAAAATAACCCACTTTACGCCGCGCGTTATGTAATAGAAAAATCCGCCGGCAGCAGTAGTAAGCCCGGTCTCTGGATCTATCTCGGGATATTTCATCAATATTTCATGCGCGCCCGGTATGTTGATGAGCAACATACCGAAGGCTATGGGCACAAGCAACAGTGGCTCTTTTTTCAGCCCTATACCGACAAACAGCAGAACGCACGCGATGATAAGCATCACGTAATTTTGCCACAAAAATCCGCCGTTATAGGAATGATTGAGCCCCGTGCTTTCCCACAGGTTTTTAAGCATTTCTACAAACATCGGATCACCCTACTTGATATACGCAAGCACAGCGCCGGTATCCACGTTGTCGCCCTTTTTGACAACATAAGTAATTACGCCGTCAGCAGGTGCGTTGATGTCGTTTTCCATTTTCATCGCTTCCAGAACGATGATTTTATCGTTCTTTTTAACGGTGTCGCCGTCCTTGTGCGCCAAGCCCAAAATAAGTCCGGGCATGGGCGCTTTTACCGGTGTGCCCTCGCCTTTAACCTGCTTTGCAGCCGGTGCAGGCGCCGCAGCTACAGTTGTAGCAGACGCAGGCGCGGATTCGCCACCCACTTCCTCTACGTCAACCGAATAGGTTTTGCCGTTTACCGTTACGTTGAATTTACGCATATGTTCCTCCAAAAATTATTACTGAAATTATTTTTTGCGCACAATGCGCTTGATAACAAATTCGGGAGCCTCACCGCTTTCCTCTTGCAGCATGCACATGACGGCTGCGGTGATCACTGCAACCAGCTGTTCGTCCGTTTCTTCCTCGCCGTCGTCGGGCTGTTCTACAACTGCGGCAGTCTCTTTTTGTTTGTTGAACAGCTTTGATTTAAAAATAAAGCCGGACAGATAGAATATACCTACCAAGAGCGCAAGCACCAAAAGGACTATTAAAAATCCTATTAATGCATACAACGTGCCCTCGCCCAAGGACAACTCCTTTGCGGAAAGTAAAGCCATGCTCATAAACTACTCCACATGCGCAAGCAGCGCGGCTATCAAATACGAACGCGTATGATTGGGCTCGATTACGTTGTCCAAATACCCGTCTTTTGCTATTACAAGTGCGGCACAATTCTCTCCGCCGTAAGCCTTAGCAAGCTTTTCTGCGGTTTTGTCCTTGTCCTTGGCGGATTTGATTTCGTCCGCGTAAAGTAGCCTTGCCGCAGCCTCGGACTCGAGCGCGCCGATTTCCGCGCTGTCCCAAGCTATCTTGTATTCCGCAGGCGCGACAAGCGCTGTATACGCGCCGCCTATCGCCTTGCCGTACACAACGGAGAAAATATCCACACCGACGGAATTCACTTGATATATGAGATTGCTCATTTCGCGAATAAGCGCGGCGTCGGCAAGGGTCTGTTCTGTACCTTCGCTGTTAACCAAAAACACTACGGGACATTCCGCGTTTTCACAAACATTTAAAAACTCGCTTATTTTTATGCAGCCGTCATGAGTTATACGCTCGGTCACAGCGACAACACCGACTGCAACGTCCGCAAGCGCGGCAAACCCGGTCTTTACGCTCGGCGCGTAGTCCATGCGCAGCTCAAAAAAGCTTTTTTTGTCAAAAACCTCGGATATAAGTGCTTCCGCGGCAACTCCTGCTTTTAATCCCTTGCAAACACGGTTGACGTCGTCACCGTAGGATTTTCCGCCGCTAAAAACAGCTAGGCATTTGGCAAGCGTTTCGCGAAGCTCCTTGTCGTTCTTTACTACTTGGGTGACAATGCCCTTTTCCTTGACAGCCTTTACAGAGCCCACCGTCTTTACGTCCACGCCCGCCTTGCCTGCAATAACAAGCGGCGACGCGGTAGCAATCACGCTGTCCGGGTACGCTATAACAAAATCGCTTATGCCTGCAACGTACGAAGAAATGCCTAGGTTATTGCCCTTGACGACAGTTATCACCGGGACGTCACCGTAAGCGACGGTATACGCGCGGAGGATGGATCCGTATCCCTCGAGCGCGCCGATTCCCTCGGTAAAGCGTGCGCCCATAGTATCCCACACGGCGATAAGCGGCTTACCCATGCGCACGGCATTGTTGATGGTGCGCACAATCTTTTTGGAATTAGCCTCGCCGATAGCGCCCTTCATCGTTTTTCCGTTGACAGCAAAAATGCACACGGCATTATCGTCAACGGTAGCAAAGCCGCTGACTACGCCGTCGCCTGCCGCGCCTTCGGAAGAACAAATAAACGCGTCCGTTTCGACGAAGGACTTATCGTCGATGAACGCGTTTAAAAAATCAGTTAAGTTTTTGTTGGCAGCCGCAAGCGCGGTTTTTGCGTTTTTTAATGTTTCCATTCAACCCTCCAAACTTCTCCTTTTACATTATAACACTATCAATATAAAAATTCAACAATATTTATCAAAATTATTTAAGCGATTTCAAATGCTCCGATTCGCGCGAATTCAAAAATCTCCACTCACCGCGCGACAATCCGCCCAGCCTAATGCCGGCTATCTCCGTGCGCTTTAGAAATACCACCTGCTTCCCCAGAGATTCTATCATGTTTTTTATCTCGTGATTTTTGCCTTCGGTGACGGTTATTTCCAACTTGGTATGCTTGTCGTCCTTTTCCAAAACGGCGACACGCGCCGGCGCATACTTTATACCGTTATGCTCCACGCCACTGCGCAGCTTTTTGAGCTCGGCGTCCGTCACTTCGCCCTCCACGCGCACCTGATAAACCTTTTTTACCATGTTTTTGGGATGAGTGATTATGTTTGCGAGTTCGCCGTCATTGGTGAGAAGAAGCAATCCCTCGGTGTCGTAATCGAGCCTGCCAACGGGAAAAATGCGCTCTTTGATCTTTACAAAATCCAGAACGGTTTTTCTGCCTTTATCGTCGCTTGCGGTGCAAACACAACCCTTGGGCTTGTTGAGCATTATGTAAACCTTGCGTTCGGAAAGTGTGACGTACTTTCCGTCCACCTCCACGCTGTCGCTTTCCTTAATGTCGGTGGCAAGGTCTGTGACGGTTTTGCCGTTTACCCTAACCCTGCCGTCCGTCACCAGTTTTTCGCATTTGCGGCGGCTGTCAAGTCCGCAGCCGCTCAAGTACTTGTTGATACGCATGATTTAATTTTAACCGATTGCTTTAAAAAAATCAAGCGTTTATTAGCGTTAACCTTTATCCGCGAGCAAACGCAAGGTCCATAAGCCGCATGCACTCTTCAAACATATCGCCGCAGTTGAGCACGGTGCAGATATACGTCTTGCCGTCACGCGTGGCGGACGACACAAGACATCTACCCGAATGGCGCGTATATCCTGTTTTTATGCCGTTTCCGCCCTCATAGTTAAACAAAATCTTGTTTTTGTTGGGAAAATTGCGTTTGTAATCGTGATCGTGATACGGCGTGGTGTGTCGCTTTGTAGACACTATTTCCCTAAACAGCTCGTTTTGCATAGCATAGTACGATATGGCGCAAAGGTCGCGCGCCGTGGTGTAGTGATCCTCGTGGTGCAAACCGTGCGGATTGGCAAAATGCGTGTTCTTTGCGCCTGCCTTTGCAGCAGTTTCGTTCATCATGCGCACAAATCCGTCAACGCTGCCGCCGACTATGATCGCAAGCGCGACGGCACAGTCGTTGCCCGACTGTAGCATAAGTCCGTACAGCAAATCGCGCACTGTAAGCATTTCACCTCTTTCAAGGTACAGCGATGACCCCTCTACGCCAACCGCCTCGTCCGGTATGGGCATGGGAATGTCCAAAATTGTCTGATTTTCCAATACTGTAATTGCAGTGCAAATTTTAGTGGTGCTTGCAGGCTCTCTTTTAGCGTCACAGTTTTTGGAAAAAATAAGCTCGCCCGTATCGCCGTCCACAAGCGCCATTGCCGCGGCAGAGCTGTTTACGTTTGTTCCGCTATTAGCCAAAGCTTTGTCCGCGCCTAAATACGCACCCGCAAAGCACATTGCCGCGGTAAAAGCGGCAAGCAAAATAAATAAAGTTTTTTTCATTTTTTCTTTCTTCCGAATATGGAGCCGACAATCTCCGGCACTGTTTCCACTACTTTGTCTATAACGCTCTTACTGCCCACGTTGAGCATTTTTACGGATTTTCCGTCACTCACCAAAAAGCATACGGGCGAAACGCTCATGCCTGCGCCGCTCGCGCCGGCAAACGGGTATTCGCTCTGTTGTTTTTGGCAATACTCGCCGCCGCCGGTGACAATACCTATGCTGATTTTGCTGATGGGCACAACGGTTGTGCCGTCCGGCATGACTATCGGATTGCCGACAACGATATCCGCGTCGGTAAGGGTGCGCATTTTTCCGAACGCGCTGTCCATAATGCGCTCTATAGGGTGCTCAACGTGTTCACTCGGCAACATTCGCATAACTTCTCCTTTCGCCGCGGAACGTAATCTTATTTAAAATAACAGCGCTCACGGCAAAGATAATATCTGCAAAACTTATCGAAAATATGCCGAAAAAGTCAATTAACAGGATTTCGGTATTAAAAATCGGCTCAATAGTTGCGTTGTCGCCCTCAATCCCGAAGAACGCACAAAACTGCGAATACATAATACGGATGAGCCCTACCGCCATTCCGTCAGCCGCCGCGTCGCCCGTACCTATCTTTGACTGCAAATAAGCGTTGCGCACACAAACCGCCTTTAGTATTTTAATAGCGCAGTCTATAAAGAACTTTTTAATTCTGCTGTTTTTCCCGGATTTTTCGTCTTTTTCCTGCTCTTTATCGTCTTGCCGCTTTTCCGCCGCCCTGTTTAATACGCGCTTTAAATCTATCTTTTTGCTGAAAATCGGAATAAAAAAGAACGAAACACAAATTTTTCCGACATTTTTATCGGTGTCAACGTCGACTTTGGCGCCGAAT
The DNA here is from genome assembly GCA_022508365.1 of Clostridiales bacterium. Lineage (GTDB taxonomy): Bacteria > Bacillota > Clostridia > Christensenellales > Pumilibacteraceae > Anaerocaecibacter. The sequence goes on from JAFLVH010000022.1 coordinate 18,904, forward strand.
GACAGTCGCAACGAAATTAAATATAAAAAAATAATGGCAAGCACCAAGTATAACACAAGCTTAGTGTTTGCCACCGAAACAACAAATATTAATTTTGTTTTTACTTAATTGTCGCCGCCGTTATCGTCGTCGTCAACTTCGATTTTTACAACGTCCTCGCCTTGCAAAAACTCGGGCGTTTCCTCGCCGTTATCGTCATATCTGTACAACCCTTCTTCAATCAGCTCGGGAGCGGACTCTTCTATTTCCTTAATCTTTTCGAGAAGCGATTCGCGATTTGGCAAATCCTCAATGTTTTCTATGCCGAACTTGCGCAAAAACGTTTCGGTAGTGCCAAAGAGCAACGGCTTGCCTATGGCGTCCTTGCGCCCGACAATCTCTATAAGATTGTTTTTAAGAAGCGCCTGAAGTGCGTAATCGCAGTTTACGCCGCGAATATGCTCTATATCAAGCCTTGTCACAGGCTGACGGTACGCTATTATGGACAGCGTTTCCATTGCGGGATTGGACAGCGCGCGCTCCTTAATGGGATTGAGCACAATAGAAAGAGTTTCGGCGTACGTCGGATTGGACGCAAGCTGAAGTTTTCCGTTGTAGCTGATTATATGTACTCCCGATTCGCCGCCGTATTTTTTTTGCAGTTTTTTTACAGCGGCATTCACCTCGCTTTTTTGCAGCTCCAGCTGTTCGCAAATATCGGAAATTTTAAGCCCGTCACCGGACACAAATAAAAGCGCTTCCAGTATTTTATCCAGTTTTTCAATATCAAGCATTTTCTTCCGGTCTCCTCTTGACTATAGTTATTGTAGAAAAAATATCCTCTTGCCGCACTCCGACCTCCTGACCCTTTACAAGGTCGAGTAGAGCCGAAAAAGTGGTTACCACCTCGCCGATGGTGTAATCCTCGTCAAACAGCTCGTCAAACGTGCATGATTCCACTATCTTAAACCGCTCGCGAATAAATTCTATCTTTTGCTCGACGGTAAACGGATCGCGCTCTATCATCTTCACTTTTTTCAGCTGTTGACGCTCGCCTATCTTGTCAAACAGCTTTTTGAGCGCGTCCATAAGTCCGTTAGTAGTCATGTCTTTTAGCACAAGCCTAGGCATGCCTACGGAATTATCGGGCGCGCGGAAGTGCATATCCAATATTTCCTGCTCGCGCATCTTCTCTGCCGCTTCTTTAAACAGCTTATATTCCTTTAACCGCGTCAACAGCTCTGCCTCGGGATCTTCCTCGTCCTGCTGCAAAACAGGCTCCTCTATCTTGGGCAACAACCTTTTGGACTTGATTTCTATAAGCGCCGCGGCGACAACGATAAAGTCCGCAGCCTCGTCCATATCCAGCTCGTCAAGCTGCTCCATGTCGCGAAGATACTTATCGGTTATGTCCGAAATAAATATGTCCTCTATGTTAATTTTGTAGGACTTAACGTAATGCAACAGCAAATCGAGCGGTCCGTCAAAGTCGGACAGCACAACGTGATAGCCTTTGGTAATTTCTTCTTCTGTGGTCTCGATAACCTCTTTTTTTGCCATGATAGTCTCCTATTCTATCAATATATCGGAACCATTAGTCCCCAAAAGCTTGTGAACAGATTAAACAACTTTGTCACAAAAAAGTTTAGATACGTGCCGAGTACGTCCAAATACTCAAACCAAGGCGGAAGGGACACCCTTGCGGAAGCGGACGACACAATAAAGCTAAGCCCGACCAAACCCCACAAAATATACCGTCCGTTGGTGCGCATAAACGCGCAAAATCTGTTTCCGCGCTTTGTCAGCGCCTCAATAAGCCTAAATCCGTCAAGCGGAAATACGGGTATGATATTAAAAAACAATAATGACAGATTGATTGTTGTCAGTATAATAAAGAACTGACCTACATACCAACATAGCCTAATAGTGCCTGTGGCAGCGCCCGCGTTTATGGCTCTATTTAGCGCAAGTTGCATCAGACAGATAAACAATGCCGACAAAAACGCCAAAATCAAGTTAACGGTAACGCCGGCAATCGCCACGGTAACTTGTCCGCGCGTGCGGTGCTTAAAGTTATACGGATTGACGGGCACAGGCTTTGCATAGCCAAACCCGACAAGCATCATCATTATAAACCCTATTAGGTCAAAGTGCTTCATTGGGTTGAGCGTGAGCCGCCCCGCAAACTTTGCGGTGGGGTCGCCGTTCCACAGCGCGACAAGCCCGTGCGCCACCTCGTGCAAAACAAGCGCAACGCACACGGCAACAAGCGTGATGAGTATAATAACCAAATAGTCAAGCGCACTTGAGCCGGACGTTATAGCAAAAATCATTACTTATCAGCCTCCGAAAATTCGAGAATTGCATCATTGCGTACCAAATCTTCGTAAGTTTGCGGCTTTACCATGTATGCCGATTTGCCGTCCTTTACCGCGACGACGGGCGGAACAAAGTTCCTGTTGTAGTTGGACGCCATGGAATAGTGATAGGCGCCTGTGGTGAACGTAGCCAAAATATCTCCGCTACTTAGCTCCGGCAGCATAATTCCGTCAATAAGCACGTCGCCGCTTTCACAGCACTTGCCGGCTATGGAGTACAGCGTGTCGGGAGTGGCGTCCGCCTTTGTGGCTACAACGGCGGTGTAGCGCGCGTCGTACAGCGACACGCGCGGATTTTCAAACATACCTCCGTCCACCGCGGCGTAAGTCTTTATGCCCTTAATGGTCTTGATTGCGCCAACTGTGTACAGAGTGACGCCCGCCTCGCCCACTATCGACCGACCGGGTTCAAAAATCAAATGCGGCTTTTTTATGCCGCGGTTTTTTACTGCCTCGGCAAGGTACTTAGCCGAACCCGCCATATACTGTTCGGGCGTAAGCGGCTTATCTTCATCAATATAATGCACACCGAATCCGCCGCCGAGGTCCAGCCGCTCTACCGTAATGCCTAGCGAGTTAAGCCGTACTATAAAGTCAACCATCTTGTCAATAGCGATTTCAAAGGACTGCGGCTCGAAAATCTGCGATCCTATATGACATGCGACGCCGACAAAATTTATATTCTTGTATTTTTGCGCAGAAAGAATGACTTCCTCCGCCGTTCCGTCCGCTATGAAAAAGCCGAATTTGCTGTCCGGCGTGGTGGTCTGTATAAACCTGTGCGTGTGAGCCTCCACCCCGGGGTTTACGCGGAACAGCACGTTTTGAGGCGCTTTGGCATGCTTTTCTATAAGCCCGAGTTCGTAAAGCGAATCCACCACAAAGTATCCAACGCCGGAATTAATGGCGTACTCAACCTCGCTTTCAGACTTGTTGTTGCCGTGGAAGTAAATCTTTTTGGGATCCATGCCGCCTTTAAGCGCGGTATAAAGCTCTCCGCCCGACACGACGTCCGCACCGAGACCTATCGGCGCCAGAAGACCGTATATTGCGCTGCAGCAAAACGCCTTGGACGCGTAGCACACAGTGGATTCTGGATACTCGCGCTTAAGCACGTTTACGTACGCAGCGGCAGTCTTTACGGCATAGTTTACGTCAAACACATACAGCGGCGTGCCGTACTTTTTGGCAAGCTCCGCCGCGTCGCACCCGCCTATTTGAAGGCGGTGGTCCTCTATTTTAAGATCGCCAAAGCACATTTTGGCTGCAGCAGTGGTGTTATTCTTCTTCATCATCGTCCGACAGATTGGCGTTGTGGTACACGTTTTGGACGTCGTCGTCGTCATCGAACATGTCGAGCATGCGGCGAATTTTAACCTCGGTCTCCGCATCCACGTCCACAGTGGAGGAAGGGATTTGGCTGACCTCGGCGGACAAAATCTCTCTTCCCGCCTTTTCCAAGCCGTCGCGAATTTCGTCCATTGCCGTGGGCGAAGTGGAAATATAATACTCGGTTTCCGAGCTGTCAAAGTCGTCCGCACCGAGTTCGACCGCAAGCATCATCACTTCTTCCTCGTCGTCGTCCTTGTTTTTGGAAATGGTGATTACGCCTTTGGATTCAAACATGTACGAAACACAGTTGGTCGTGCCCAAAGATCCGCCGCACTTATCGAATATGTGCCTCACGGAAGACGCCGTGCGGTTTTTGTTGTCCGTAAGCGTCTCGACAATTACGGCAACACCGCCGGAGCCGTAGCCCTCGTAGGTTATGGCATCGTAGTTTACGTTGCCGCCCTCGCCGCTCGCCTTCTTAATAGAGCGGTTGATGTTGTCGTTGGGCATGTTGGCCGCACGAGCCTTGGCAATAACGTCGCGAAGGCGCGGATTGTTGTTGGGATCGGGTCCGCCCTGCCGAACTGCTACGGCAAGCTCTCTGCCTATCTTGGTAAATACGTTAGCGCGCGCGGCGTCGGTTGCGCCCTTTTTCCTTTTTATCGTTGCCCATTTGCTGTGTCCGGACATAATAATTCTCCATTCTGTAAAATTCTAATACAATTATACTCTCTGCCTTTAAATTTGTCAATTATTTAATACAGAATGTAGAATGCGGAATAATAGATAATCAATCGCTTTTATGATCCGATATCTTGATACTGTATATATCGTCAAAGTCTATGCGCTCGTCACCCACGGTAATGAACTTTAACGCGTAGTCGAGCTTGGTTACAATTCCTTTAACCGTCCGCTCATGGCATGCGTTAAAGTACAGTATTTCCACTGTGTCGCCGCGTACGATCTTCTTTAGCTGTTTGCTTATTAGTTCTATCGTTTCGTCCGTCAGCTCGCGCTTATCCACGCGCAAATGCTTTTCTTCTTTTCCCTTTAACGCTTCTTTCAGCCCTTTCATGGCGTCAAACGCCATAAACTGCTTAGCCCGTTCACCTCGTGTCATCGCCCGCTCTGTGCCCTCCTATAAAGGTATTGCGCTCACGCTGGGTCGCGCAGTCCAAGTAATTAGTGCCCGTGAGGATTGCATTCTTTCCGTACTTTTTCTTAACATCAAGCACCGCATGTTGACTGCTCTTTTCCTTTTGCACCTTTGCCATATCGGTGAAAAGATCGTAGCTCTCGTACGCCTCGTCAACCACATTCTCAAAGTCTATGGACAGCCTGCGAATGGGCGTACTCCTGTCTGTAGTGCCGTCAAACACCTCTATCGCCGCAGGACCGATAACGGAATTGAGCGCCGTATTCACGTTAAGCTTTTTTGCGCCGTGCGTGCTCGGTATCTCGCTGTGCGAATAATTGACGCCTATACAAACTTTGTTTGTGACTACTCCGCGCTTCATAAGCTCGTATGCGCCGTGCAGCGCCATTTCCTCCATGACAATCCGAGCCTCGTCAAAAGAATAATCGCGCGGCAGAATTTGAGAAAACGACACGGAATGCGATTTGCTCTTGTATGCCTTTATATCGGCAATAGTGCAGCTCTCCCGTCCGTAAGCGTGATCTATAAGCAATTCTGCGTCTATGCCGAATTCCTTGTATAATAGGTCCACAGGCGCGTGCGTTATTCCTTTCATATCGTAAATAGCAAAACGCGCAAGCCGCTTTGCCGTGCCTTCCGCTATATGCCAAAAATCGGTTATCGGCCTGTGATTCCAAAGCGTTTCCTTGAATATATCCTCTGTCAAAAATCCTATATGCGATTTATTCTTTTTGGCGGTGATATCAAGCGCCACCTTCGCCAAAAACAAATTGGTGCCAACGCCTGCCGTAGAGGGGATCTTTTTTCTATTCGCTATTTCTGCAATAAGCTTTTTTGCGAACTCCGTTTGCTCTAAGCTGTACAGCTTTAAGTAATCCGTCGCATCTATAAACGCCTCGTCTATCGAATATACATGAATGTCGTCCGGCGAAATATAATCAAGGTAAATGTCGTAGATATCGGCGGAATAATCTATATAAAGCTGCATGCGCGGCGGCGCTATCTCGTACTTTATGTCCTTTGGGATTTCGGACAGCCTACACCTGTTGCGAACGCCTTGCGCCTTAAGCTTTGGCGTGACGGCAAGACACAAAGCATTTTTTCCGCGCGAAACGTCCGCCACAACAAGATTAGTGTCAAACGGATTAAGTCCGCGCTCGGCGCATTCCACCGAGGCGTAAAATGTTTTCATGTCTATGCAGTAATATGTACGTACCTTGTTTGCCATAAATTAAATGTCTTTAATGATTTTTACCGCCACGCC
>JAFLVH010000023.1 GCA_022508365.1 Clostridiales bacterium
GGGTTGTTGCCCATGCCGATAAGACCCATCATCTCAACGTGCGCGGGAACGGACGAGCTGCCGGCAAACTGCGCGTCGCTGTGCATGCGGCCCATTGTGTCGGTCATGCCGTAGGACGCGGGACCCGCCGCAACGTTGTCCGGGTGAAGCGTTCTGCCGGTGCCGCCGCCGCTTGCCACCGAGAAGTACTTTTTATCGTTTTCTTGGCACCATTTTTTATACGTGCCTGCAACGGGATGCTGGAAGCGCGTCGGGTTGGTGGAGTTGCCGGTTATAGACACGTCAACCTTTTCGTGACGCATGATGGCAACGCCCTCGCTTACGTCGTCCGCACCGTAGCAGCGCACCTTGGATCTTTCGCCGTCCGAGAACGCTACTTCGCGGACAATCTTGAGCTCGCCGGTGAAGTAATCGTATTTGGTCTGCACGTACGTAAAGCCGTTTATGCGCGAAATTATGTACGCCGCGTCCTTGCCCAAGCCGTTGAGTATTACGCGGAGCGGCTTTTTGCGCGCCTTGTTGGCGTTGCGCGCAATGCCGATAGCGCCCTCCGCCGCCGCAAACGATTCGTGACCTGCAAGGAAGGCAAAGCAGTCGGTCTCCTCTCTAAGCAGCATTGCGCCGAGGTTGCCGTGACCCAAGCCCACCTTGCGCTGATCGGCGACAGACCCGGGAATGCAGAAGGACTGCAAGCCAACGCCTATGCACTCCGCCGCTTCCGCCGCGGTCTTTACACCCTTTTTGAATGCAATCGCGCAGCCGACGGTGTACGCCCACACCGCGTTTTCAAACGCTATGGGCTGAACGCCTTTTACAATCTCCTCCACGTTGACGCCGTGCTTTAGGCAGATATCGCGCGCGTCCTCCAAGGATTTGATGCCGTACTTTTTGAGCTCGGCGTTGATTTTGTCTATTCTTCTTTCGTAACCTTCGAATGTTATAGCCATGGTTCTCTCCTCCTTACTCGTTGCGCGGCACTATGTACTTGGCGGCGTTTTCAAATCTGCCGTAGTGCTTTTTAGCCTTTTCGAGCGCCTCGTTGCCAGAAACACCCTCTGATACAAGCTTCATCATTACGCCGAGGTTGACGTACTCGTAGCCGATGATCTCGCCGTTTTTATCGAGCGCAAGGCGCGTGACGTAGCCTTCCGCCATCTCGAGATATCTGGGGCCCTTGAGCTTGGTGGAATACATCGTGCCCACCTGGCTGCGAAGTCCCTTGCCGAGATCCTCGAGCCCTGCGCCCACGGGAAGACCCGCGTCCGAAAACGCCGATTGGCTTCTGCCGTAAACTATCTGAAGAAACAGCTCGCGCATGGCAACGTTTATGGCGTCGCATACAAGGTCGGTGTTAAGCGCCTCTAATAGCGTTTTGCCGGGCAGAACTTCCGCCGCCATAGCAGCCGAGTGCGTCATGCCCGAGCAGCCGATTGTTTCCACAAGCGCTTCCTCGATTATGCCGTCCTTGATGTTGAGCGTAAGCTTGCACGTGCCCTGTTGCGGCGCGCAGCAACCGCAGCCGTGCGTAAGACCGCTGATATCCTTGATATCGTAGGCTTGCACCCACTTGCCCTCTTCGGGAATGGGCGCGGGGCCGTGATTGCAACCTTTTGCCACGCATTGCATGTTTTGTACTTCGCGTGAATATTGCATAAAAACAAATCCTCCGTAAATATTTTTTTTGCCTTTTGATTATAACACAGCGCTCAAAAAAACGCAAGACTTTTTTCCAATTCGGGATTAAGAATTCGGAATTCTGAATTTTATCTTGCTTTTTCCTTTCGATATGCGTTATACTATATTTAACATAGTTTACAAAGGGCGAAAAAATGAACAAGACTGTAAAGAAAACGCTTAAAATCACGGGGATTGTATTAGGCTCGATAGTGGGGCTGTTTTTGTTGTTGTACTTTATCCTGTTTCTTATAGGTCAGGGCAAATACGGCGACGCGCGCGATATCCGCAAGTACGTGTGCGCCATTCCGGAGACAAACAGCGGTTGGGCGATGCAGGGCATAGCTTACACCGGCGAGCAATATATCCATACCGGCTATGACGGCGACAACAACATAGTCTTGTATATAGGCAAAGGTCAAAGCTTTAAGCGCGTCACCGTTTTGGGCGAAAACGGCAAGACCGCAAAAGGTCACGCGGGCGGCGTCACCTGCACGGGCAACAACGTGTATATAGCAAACGGCAGCGTGCTTTTGCGCTACGACCTTTCCGAGCTGAAAAACGCCAAAGCGGGAGGCAAGGTGCAGGTAAAGCAATCCATTCCCGTGGACGTAGGCGCCGCGTACTGCTTCAGCGACAAAAACTACCTTTATGTGGGAGAATTCTACCGCGAGCAAAATTACCCCACGCCTTCCTCCCACCACTACACCACGCCTAACGGCGAAAAGAACAAGGCTATCGTCTCCTGCTATCGGCTTGACGAAAACGGAATGATGGCAGAAGAAGGCGTTCAGCCCTACCCTGAATACTGCATTTCCGTAACGGGACTGGTGCAGGGCTTTGCCGTAAAGGACGGCACTGTTATAATGTCGCGCTCGTACGGACTTGTCGATTCGCAGTTGCAGTATCACACGCTCCCCAATGACGGAGGCGCGACAATAAAGGTAGAGTTTGAAGCGAACAAGGACGCCGAGCAAAAGGAAACGCCGCTATACTACCTTGACGGCAAAACGCTGTTTAAAACGCTTACACTGCCCTCATTTTCCGAGGACTTAACAATAGCGGACAACCGCGTGGTTGTCACCAACGAGGCGTCCGCCAATAAGTATATTGTGGGCAAGCTGTTCGGCGCGAACAAAGTGTACTCATACCCGATTTATGAGAGTTAAGAGTTAAGAATTAAGAGTTCAGAGTTATAGATAAGGTTGCGCTTCGCGCGATTTATTTAAGTAATGAGATCCTTCAGTGGGCAAAAAACGTTCAGGATGACAAACAGGCATACAAAATTAAATTCATTCTTTTGTCATTCCGAACGAATGTGAGGAATCTCATCCTTAATGGCGCGAACGCGCCCAAACTCTTAACTCTTAACTCTTAACTCTGAACTAATTCTGAATTCTACTCCCTTGTGAGTCCGTTGCCGCATGGACGGTGACGGTATACGGCATGCGCGCAATCAACGCCTCGGCGTGCGTTATTACGCCGACAAGGCAGTCGCTGCTAAGCGATTCCAGCGCGCCGTACACTACGTCTATCAAATCCTCGTCCAGCGTGCCGAAGCCCTCGTCCAAAAAGAAGAATGCGTTGTTGCCGCGGCTTTGCGTACGCGCTATCGCTATCGCAACTGACAGCGACGCCAAAAACAGCTCGCCGCCGGACAGCGTGTCCGTCTTGCGGAACTTGTTTCCGTTGAGGTAGTCGGACACCATAAAGCCGTTTACCCTGTCGTACGTCATGGTGTACTTGCCGCTTGACATCTCGCTTAATATTTCGCTCGCGACGGCTGTAAACTCAACGATAAATTCGGTGGCGACAAAGTTGAGCATTGCCTTGCTCTTTGTCATGTCCACGATAACGTGATAAAGATCGGCGCGTTTTTTTACCGCGGCAAGCTCCGCCCTAAGCGAGTTAAGCTCCTCGCACTTTTTATTGAGCGCGTCTACCTCCACCTGTTTTACCGCAATGTCCTTGTTGCAGTCGGCAACTTGATTTTTTATCCTCTCCGCCTCGTCGCGCTTTTGTGTATACCCTTCCTCGTCGAATTCTGGGGTGTCAACTGGGCAATCCGCCTTTGCCGCAGACAGCGAAGCCTCTATCGCCTGAACCGCCGCCGCGCGCGCCTGCGCCTCGCCGGAAAGCTGCTTGCGCTTGCCGTCAATTTCTCCGAGCCGCTTTTCCACCTCGGCGAGGTCTTGTTTGACCTTTTGTATTTCGCCGTCGGTTTTGCCGCAATATTCGCCCAGCTTATCCTTGTACTCCTCCGCCTTTTGGGAGAGTTCTTCAAGCGCAGATACAAGCCCGCTGCGCTCTGCCTCGAGCGCGGTGACAATTGGCGTGTGCTGTGCTATCGCGCCCGAGGACCTGTCCTTTGCCTCGATGGCGGTCTTACACTCGTCCAAAAGCGATATAATATTTTTTGTGGACTCAACGTCTACGCAAAGCAATTCTATCTTTTGCTCGATTTCCTTTAGTTCGTTCTCGGCGGAATTTATCGACTTGTCCAGGTTGTCGTAGTCCGCCTTGGCGCGGCCCATATGCTTGTCGCACTCCGCCCTTGCCGCCTCCGCCTCTTTAAGAAGCTTCTTTGCATTTTCCAAGTCCGCCTTTGCCATTGCCACGTCGCTGTCCCCCGACTCATGCGTGCCGTCGTACTTGCCGCCGCACACCGGACAGGTGTCGCCGTTATGAAGCTCCGCGCGCACCGCCGCCGCATGGGAGTGGAGCTGCGCGGAAGATAGCGCCGCCGTCTTTTTTTCCACCTCCGCCTCTAATGACTTGACGTTTTCGGCAAGCTCGTTAAAGCGTCTATTGTACTGTTCTATCACCGCAAGCTGTTTTGTGCGGCTGTCCGTGTAGTCCGATATAGCCTGCGCCGTCTTTTTTCTTGCGGCGGAAAGCTCTTCTAACCTGTCCAGCTCGGCGATCAGCTTTTGCTTGCCTTCGGCTATTTCGGAGGCGCCTTTTTCCTCTTTATTAAGCACGGAGTAAACAAACTCGAGCCCAAGCGATTTTTTAGCTTCTCGGCTAACGGCGCTAAAGCACAGCCTAATCTTGTCCTGCCGCTTTTGCTCATCCTCGGCAAGCTTTTTTTCTAACTCCGCCAGTTTGTTCTTGGCTGTCTTAAGCTGCTCGTCCTTTTTATTAAAGGCGTCTTGCTTTGCCGCTATTTCGCGCACGCATGCGGCATACTCGCGGTCAAGCATATTAAGCGCGGAAAGGCTGTTCAGCTTTTCGCGGAGCGCCTCCTGCTTTTTTCCGTCCTCGGGATCGACCGATCGCTCAAACTCCTCCAGTGCGGTCTTTGCCTCGTACGCACGCTTTTTTGCCTCGTCCGATTGCAGCATGAGCGTCTTTACGGCGTTTTGCTTTTCCCTGACGGCAATGAATTCGTCGCGGATTTTTTCGAGTTCGGTTAGTTCCGCGGCGCGAGTAGCCGCCTCTTTTTCCAGCAAAGCAAGCCGTGACTTAAGCGACTTCATCTCGTCATTTTTTTCTTTAAGCGCTTGCGGCGAAACGTCGCCCAGCCTATCAAGGTCGCGTTGCAGAGCCTCTATGTCCTTATTAAGATCACGCTCTTTATCCGACGCGGCGCGGAACAGATCCCAAAACCGCATCAGCGAAAAAATCTTGCCCACCGCCTCGGTCTGCTTTTGCGGCGTCTTTTTGAGGAACTCGGCGTACTCGCCCTGTTCGAGCAAATACACGTTTTTAAACTCCGCCGCCTCCAGCCCGATTATGTCGTAAATTATGCTGTTTATATCGCCGCTCTTCACCGATATGGGCGCGCCGTTTTTGTACAGCGTGCAGTCGGAGGAAGCGGTCTGCTTCCCGTCCTTATCCTTCCTGCGCTTTATCACGCGCTCCACTACGTAGATTTCGCCCTTTTCCTCAAACTCCAGTCTGACGCGCGCGGTGTTTACCGACAGGTTGACAACGTCCGCAAGGTCACCCTTGGGGCTTTTGCCGTACAGAGCGAGCATAATGCTGTCGAATATGGTGGACTTGCCCGCGCCCGTCTTGCCGCTTATGCAAAACAGATTGCTGCGCCCCGCCGCCTCAAAGTCGAGCGTCTGCTCCTCTATAAACGAATTTACGCCCTCGATAGAAAGTTTAATGGGTTTCATTTTTCAGCTCCCCCATAAGTTCGGTAAAAATTGCTTTAAGCTCGGCGCTCGGCTCGGCATTATAACGGTGCTTGTAGTACAAGTCGAATATCTCATCGTCCGATAGGTGCGCGCGCTTTTCCACCTTTTGCTCGTCGCGCAATCCAGCCGTCACCACCAAATCGTTAAACGCCGGATGCGAGCGCACCGCCGCCGCCTCGTCGCGCGATAGCGGTTCGCCGCTGTACTTTATCCTGACGTAATCGCCCGAATAAAAGTCCAGCTTACTCATGCACTCGTCAAAGTTGTCGGCGTCAGCCTCGGTCAGATTTTTGCCGGAGGTAAGCAGCTTTTGCTCCACCGTGCGCTTAGCCGTGTCGATTATGTTGACCGACTTGGTCCTTCCCTCGTCATATGCGTACTGCAGGGGCGATCCGCTGTATTCGGCGTGCGGCTTTTTACTCACCTTCAAATGCTTGTGCACGTGCCCGAGCGCCACGTAGTCCGCGTTTTCTGGCAAAACGCTCACCGGCAGCGCCAAAAGTCCGCCAAGGCTGTCCGCGGCGTCCGACTTGGTCAAAAACAAGTGCGTGCATAAAATGTTGTAGTTGTCGTCAAAAAACTCGCATGCGGAGGATAGCGTCATTTTTACGCGCTCGGCGTAGTCAATATTGTAATCCTGCTTAGCCCACCGCGACAGGCGCGCTTCCGCAGGGTACGGCACAAGCGCTATGTTCACCTTTTCGCCGTCCTTGTCCACCGTCACGCCGCCGTACCGCCCGACAATCTTAATCCGCTGTTTCTGTATGTAGTCCGCCGCGTCAAACAGTCCGTACAGCGACGGAGGCGGCGTGGGGTCGGACAGCGTTTCGTCGTTTAGCGCGGTGTAGTCCAGCTCGCCCGCAAGCACTATGCCCTGAAGATCGGCAAGCGGCTTTGCGGCGCACATTCTGCGTTCGTCGTCGTGATTTCCGGCAAGGCAAATCACAGCGCGCCCCCTCCCGGAAAGAGTGAGTATGCTGCGGTAAAACACGCGCTCCGCCTCCGAGGTAGGAACCGACGTATCGAATATGTCGCCGGCAATGAGCACTACGTCTATGTCCTCGGCGTCTGCAATCTCGGTAAGCTCTTTAATTACGTCGCATTGTTCTTCAAGCCGCGCCGCCTTGTTAAGCCTCTTGCCGAGGTGCAAATCCGCGGTGTGCAAAATCTTCATGCTTGTTACAACGTCCTCCTCATAATAAAACGGTTTTGAAAGAACAGTCGCGCGTCAGACGGGCAACAGGTGGCAAGTTGACCGAAGGGAGTGTAGACCCACCTACATGACCGAGGCGACTTGCCACACGTAGCCCTGTATCACGCGATGAATGTGCTTTCAAAATTGTTTTTGCTAAAACGGTTGATAATTTCGCTTTTTAGTGGTATTATAATACAAACGCGAAAAAATTTCAAGCAAAAGAGGCTTTGTAATGTTTAAACTGTCGGCTGAAGCCAGCCTGGACGGCGCTATCACCGTCGAAAATAAATTCATAGTCGAGTACATGCCGTACGCGGACGGCGACTACGTAAAGGTCTATCTTTACGGGCTTTCGCTCGCCGCGAGAAAAGGCGACGCCGACGACAGTATAGAACGGCTTGCGCGCAGGCTGGACCTTGACGAGGCCACCGTCTCCGCCGCAATAGACTACTGGACGGAGCAAGGGCTTATGTCGCGGCTTGGCGACGATATCTGCTACTTCTCGCCGCGCACCGCAAGGCCCAAGGTGAAGCTATTAGACGTGGACACGTACAAGGAATTCAACCGCCAGGCGCAGCTGTATATTGCCGCGCGCCAAATCTCCCCGGGCGAGTACAACGATTATTACGCGCTTATGGAAAAGCTGCACCTGGAATGGCAGGCAATGGTGCTTATAGTCAAGTACTGCGTCGACCTAAAGGGCGACAACGTGTCCTGCCCGTATATTCTTGCCGTGGCGCGCAACCTTGCCGAGGACGGATATCGCACCGCGGACGAGGTCGGAGAACGGCTTGACGAGTACGGCGTTTACTACAACGACCTTCGCGCGGTACTCGGCGCAATGGGCAAAAAGCATATCGACCACGAGGCCGTACAGCTTTACAAAAAATGGCGGATTGAATATAAGTTCCAAGCGGACGTCATTCTGCACGTGGCAAAGTCCGTAAAGCACATAACCGCGCTTGACGAAAAGCTCACCCATTACTATTCGCTGTGCTTCTTTTCCGCAGACATCATCGACAAGTACGAGTCCGACCGCAAGGAGCTTTACAAACTGGCAAAAGCAATCAACAAGGCGCTGGGCGTTTACTACGAAAACTTAGACCCCGAAATCGCCGCGTACGTCAAGCCGTGGCTGTCGCTCGGGTTTGAAGACAAGGCAATCCTCGCCGCCGCCGACTACTGCATGAAAAACGACATGAAGCGCCTGTCCGACCTGGACGCAGTCATTCACGACCTGTTCGAGCGCGGCATCACCTCGGCAAAGCAGATAGAGGACAGCATTCACCACGAAAACCGTTTTGACAAAAAGATAGAAAAGCTGCTTAAAAAGCTCAACATAAAGGGCGCCGTCAAGGACGTACAGCGCGCGTACTACATTAACTGGGCGGAAAAGTGGGAAATGCCCGACGCGCTTATAGACTACGCCGCGTCGCTCGCAGCCGACAAGGCCAATCCGTTTGCGTACATGAACGCGGCGCTGCTCGCCTGGCACAACGACGGCATAACCGACGTAAAGGGCGCAAAATCCGCCGCCCCGATTGCCACCTCTTCCTCGCAAAGTCCCGCCCCCACCGGCATGGTGTTCGAGCGGTACACCGAGGAACAGCTTAACGCAATGGCAACACTGATCACGGAGGACGACGACTGATGAACGCCTATCAACGCGCTGTAAAGGATATTATAGACCAAAGGCGCATGGACCTTGACAACGGCACCGCCTTGTGGTGGGAGATGCTCCGAAAGGACGAAAAGCTCCGCGCCGCCCACGCACGCTATCAAGAGGAAGCGATTAAAAACGCGCAAAAACTGCCCAACGAACTGGACAAAGCGCGCGAGGAGCTAGCCGTCCACGCCAAACGACTGGGGATAACAAAACAAATGATAGAGCCGCCGCCGCGCTGCAAGATTTGTAACGACACAGGCTATGCGGACGGCAAATATTGTAAGTGCGTGATAAAGCGCGTAATAGAAGCGGACAAGGAAAACCTTGTGCTTCCGCAGGTGGATTTTTATGCGGCAAAAAAGACCGCGCCCAAGGCGATAGCCAAGCTGTATACTAAAGCGGAAAAATACATAAACGAATTTCCGAACAACGAAAAGCCGTTTTTTATAATCTTGGGCAGCGCCGGCACCGGAAAGACAATGCTCGCCGCAGGGGTTGCGACCGAAATGATATCGCGCGGCGCGGCGACGGTGACGGTCAGCGCGTTCGATATGGTTAAACGCGCAAAGGACTACCACACGCAGTTTGCAATAGAGGACTACCGCGATCTGTTTACGCCCATGCTGGAGTGCGACCTTTTGGTCATCGACGACCTCGGCACAGAGACGGTATTAAAAAACATAACCCGCGAATATTTTTACACTATAGTAAACGAGCGTTGGCTTAGACGGCGCAACACCGTAATCACCTCCAACCTCTCCCCCAACGATTTGATTAACCGCTACGGCGAGGCTGTGTTCTCCAGGCTGTGCGATAAGACCAAAGCCGATACATTTATCGTCGCCGCCAAAAACGCGAGAATTTAATGCAGAATTAAGAATGCGGAATAATTGTTGTTTTTGCCGCACTATTCTGAATTGCGTAACCATTAATAAACACATAAAGCCCGACTGCAACTACAGTCGGGCTTTTAAAGTGATAGTAAGTTCACTTTTATTTATTTCTTTTTGCGTGTTGTTTTGGGCTTTTCCGAAGGCTCGCTTGTTGCCGCGGCTTCCGCATTTGCTTTTTGTTTCGCGGCGGCTTCGGCTATTTCCTTTACGATTAAGTCCTCTTTTACGTGGACGTCAAGCTGGTTGAACGGAATCTCTATGCCGTTTTCGTTGAACGCGGCAACAACCTGCTCCTTTAGGTCAAAGTACACGTCCCAATAATCCGCGCGATTGACCCAAACGCGCAGGATAAAGTCCAGCGAGCTTTCGCCGTGATTGTTAAGCCGCGTCATGGGCGCAGGGTCATTTAGCACCTTTTCGTGTGCATGAGCGACGGCAAGTCCTACTTCCTTAACCTTGTCCACGTCGGTGCCGTACGCGACCGAAAGCGGAATATCAAGGCGGCGCTTGTCCTCAATACTGTAATTGGTGACGGTGCCGGTGACTGCGGTTTTGTTGGGAATAATCACCACTTGATTTGACGGAGTGAGCAGCTTGGTATTAAACATAGTTATTCTGGTGACGGTGCCTGCCGTTCCGTCCTTAAATTCGATATAATCGCCCTCGGAAAACGGCTTGGTAAATACTATAACCACGCCGCTTGCAAGGTTGGACATGGTGTCCTGCAACGCCAGCGAAAGAGCGAGTGCAAACGCCGACAAAATCGCAATCATGCTGGTGGTGGGAATTCCCAAAAGCGACAACAAAGCTATTATGTAAATAATATACAGCAGCGCCTTAATAACCGCCAAAAAGAAGTGCCGCGCCGTTGAAGTCACCCGGGGCGACTTTTTAAACGCTCGGTTAATAATTGTCAGAATAATCTTAATGACGATTATTCCAAAGATCAGCACGCAGAAAAATATAATAATCTGCGGCCAGTAGTTAACAAAAAAGTCCTTAATCCAATTCCACATTTGTTTATACCAAGGCATTATATCACCTCCATCTTTTATATTGTATCATCAAATAGCCGCAAAAGCAAGCCCTGCCGTTGTTTTGGCTGCGAATAATAAAACTTTTTGTCCGCGAATACTGTCGATATAACAATTCCGATTTTTTGATTTTTTCCGTGCGTAAAGTTGACTTAGCTTTGCGGAAGTGCTAAAATACAGCGGATTTACAATCATGCTTAACATTATCGTTTTTTGCGCGGCGTGTCTACTTATGATCCTTGCCGTGCTTTTTCTCCCGAAGATACGCATCGGGAAAATCAAAATAGACACATACTTTTTGCCGGTGCTACTGGGTGCCGTGCTAATCCTGTGTTGCGGCAAGGCCGACGCCGCCGCTATAGGTAAAGCATTGATTGCAGATACCGCCGTAAACCCGTTAAAGATACTGGTGCTGTTTCTTTCCATGACGGTGCTGTCCGTCTTTTTGGACGAGCTCGGATTTTTCAGTTATCTTGCGGCGTTTGCGCTAAAGCACACGCACAAGGGGCAAACGCGGCTGTTCTTTTCGCTTTACTTTGTGGTTGCGCTTTTAACGGTGTTCACTTCCAACGACGTAATAGTGCTTTCGTTTACGCCGTTTATCTGCTATTTTGCCAAGGACGCAAAAATCAATCCGCTCCCCTATCTTGCCGCCGAGTTTGTCGCGGCAAACACCTGGAGCATGGCGCTTATCATAGGCAATCCCACCAACATATATCTTGCCACCGCTTACGGCGTGGGCTTTGTGTCCTACCTTGCCGTAAGCATACTTCCGACGATTGCGGCAGGCGGAGTGTCGCTCGGGATTTTGTGGCTGCTGTTCCGAAAGAAGCTTTCCGCACCTGTGGAATGCTGCGCAGAACAATCGGTTATAAAAGACAAGCTGTCGCTCGGCATAGGCATAGCGCATATTTCCGTATGCACGGTAATGCTTGCAATAAGTGCGTATATAGGCATAGAAATGTGGCTTGTGTCGTCGTGCGCGGCGGGCAGCTTGTTCCTTTGCTCGCTTATAATATCCGCATGCAGAAGGGAAAAGCCGCGCGCACTGTTTCGCAGCATAAAGCGCACGCCGTGGCTTCTTGTGCCATTTTTGCTTTCCATGTTTGTAATGACCGAGGCGCTCGGCGAGCAAGGCACAACCGCCGCCATAGCAAATTTTCTCGGCAAAGACCTTGCCGTGCTAAAATACGGCGGATTGTCATTTTTGGCTTCCAACCTTATAAACAATATCCCGATGAGCGTGTTCTTTTCGTCAATGATTAAATCGGCAAATGCGGGCGCGGGCGCGATGTACGCAACCGTCATAGGCTCCAACCTCGGCGCGTTCTTTACGCCCATAGGCGCACTGGCGGGGCTTATGTTCAGCTCCATTCTGTCCGAACACGACATTAAGTTCGGCTACCGCGATTTTCTTAAGCTGGGTGTGACGGTTGCCGTACCCTCGCTTGCCGCGGCGCTGGGCACGCTCATGCTTGTACTGCTTATTTAAAATTATTTTTTTAATTCGGACAAAAGAAAGCGCGCCACGCCGTCATCTTCGTTGGACTCTATTACTGCAGTGGCTATTTTCTTTAATTCGGCTACCGCGTTTTCTACGGCGTATTTTCTGTCGGCAACCTTAAAAAGCTCTATGTCGTTTATGCCGTCGCCAAACACTACAAGCTCGTCGCAATTAAGCCGCTTTTTCAGCATGACGGCGGCGTTCGCCTTGGTGGAATTTTTTGGCATAATCTCCAACCACTGACTGCCCGAATACATATCCTTTTGAAAAACGCAATAATGCACGTTCCTGTATTTTTCGTAAACCGTACCGAGCTTGTCCTTGGAGTCGATACACAATAAATAAAAAATATTCCCTTGCGTAAGCTCGGTAAACGTGCCTACGGGACGGTACCTCACGCAATGCTTGCGAGTCTCCAAAAATTCCGTCATGCCATCGGTGCATTTGTCGCGCAAAAAGGAAAACTTTTCCTCGCCGTCGATAAATGAATACACCGTAGGAAAAATTCCGTCTTTTATCAATTTGCCGATAAGCGCCGTTATGTCGCCCGAAAAGCGCATACAGACCGGCGGCGCGATGTCGTGCGCAAAGCCCGTGACCGCGCCGTTATAGAATATTGGCGGTGCGCTTGTATTAAGACCGTTAACGGCAGGCACGGCAGTTTCCTCGCTCCTTGCCGTGGCAAACGAAAACAGCATGCCGCGCGCTACCAAGCCGTTGATTGCATCGACAGTAAACTGCGATGTGTGCTGATTGCCGCAAAGCAGCGTGCCGTCCAAATCGGATAAATAAAGAGTTTTCACCACCCCTCCGAAAAAGCCGTGTCGTTATTGATTGCCTATTAAGTCCTTTATAACTTCGCCTGCGATTATGAGCCCTACCACAGGTGGGACAAAGGCGACGCTGCCGGGCGGTCTCTTATTTGTTTTGCCGACTCGCGCAGTGCTGTCTTGCGGCGCCTCCTCCGCATCACCGGGGGCAATCGGCGCTTCCTTGGAATACACGACTTTAAGCTTTCCCACGCCGCGCTTTTTCAGCTCCCTGCGCATAACCTTGGCGAGCGGACATACGGAAGTTTCGTATATGTCCGCAACCTCAAACGCTGTGGGATCGAGCTTGTTGCCCGCGCCCATCGAGCTTATGATGGGCGTGTTTGCTTCCTGCGCCTGCAATATAAGCGCTATCTTACCTGTTACGGTGTCGATTGCGTCCACCACGTAATCGTATAGCGAAAAATCAAACTCCTCTTGCGTCTCGGGTAAATAAAATGTTTTATGGACAGTGACCTTGGTATCGGGATTGATTTCGGCAATGCGCTCGGCGGCTACGTCCACCTTAAACTTTCCCACCGTCTTGCGCGTTGCGTAAAGCTGACGGTTTATGTTGGTAAGACACACCTTGTCGTCGTCTATTATATCTATAGCGCCCAACCCGGAGCGAACCAAAGCCTCCACGGTGTAGCCGCCCACTCCGCCAATGCCGAACACGGCAACGCGCGAAGAAGCCAGCTTTTCCATTGCCTCTTTGCCCAAAAGCAATTCAGTTCTTGAAAATTGATTAAGCATAGGTTAAATTTATATATAAAGTCGATTAAACCGAAAAGGATAGCAAGCCGAAATAGCGCCGAAACTATTTGCCGCCCATCAATTTAATGCCGGTAGAAGCCTCGATGACAAGCTTTTTATCACAGCTTTCGTCGCCCCAAAATTGCACGGTGGATATTACCTCGCCCTCCGAAGACGAGCATTGTGCGCAGACGGTACTGTCGCCGTTATACTTGAATGTGACCTCGCCGTCGGACGATTCAAGCTCCACAGAGTCAAAGTCGTCGAGTTCTGCGTTTATGCTGTTTTCCGTAGTTATTTTAAGTTGTTTTATCGTCGATATCGAAACGGAAACATCGCCGTGAGCTTCGATTGTAACAACGTCAAGCGGAATATCCGGCAAAGTCAATACTATGCTTCCCGATTCCGAGCTTACATACAGCGTTCCGCTTTTTATAAAAAACGACCCGATGCACTGAATATTTCCGCCTGTGGTTAATGTTACTTCGTCCTCTGCTACAAGCTCGATGGACTTAAAGGCCAAGCCGGGCGGCGTAGTAGGCTTACTCACCATGTCCTTGCTCATAAGTATACCTTCCTCTCAAGTTTTTCACAGTAATTCTATCACACAACAAAAAAATAATCAATATTTTCGTCTTGTTTTTTTGATAACCGATTTTATTATCTAGGTAATATTTGTCGCGGCGCCGTTGGTCAATAACGATTCGGGGGCGTCCGACTGTGTCGGCTTGAGCGCCCTGTCCGGGCGGTCTTATTATAACACATTTTGTTGCATTATGTGTGTATAAATAAATTTTTTCACTTTTTTTCAGGCCGAAAAATCGGACACGCCTCACGATAAATACAAAAAAATAAATGTCCTAAAATCCGTTGACTTTGGCACGGCAAAATTATATAATATAAACTACAGGTAAGCAATATGAAAAAGGTTTTTGATTTTTTCTTTTTTAGATACTTTTTTCCGACCGATATAGATTAACACGGTTATTTTTTGTTTACTTTTTTGTGGCAGCTAAGATGACCGTGCAAATACCGGTCATCTTTTTTTAGGAGAAAAAATGGTTATAGTCATCAAGCAAAACTACGAACAAAAACAGCTGGACAACCTTGTCAAATGGGTAAAGCAGCAGGGCGTGGACGCCGATTTAATCGTGGGCAGTCACTCCACCATACTCGGATTAATCGGCGACACGAGCAAGCTTGACATCAACCTTTTGCGTTCGCTCGACATTGTGGAATCGGTCAAGCGCATTCAAGAGCCATTTAAATGCGCCAACCGAAAATTCCACCCCGACGACACCATAGTTGACGTGGGCGGGCATAAGTTCGGCGGCAACAACTTTCAAATCATTGCCGGACCGTGCTCCATAGAATCGGAAAAGCAGGTGATAGAAATCGCCAAGGCGGTCAAGAAGGCAGGCGCAACGGTGCTTCGCGGCGGCGCGTACAAACCGCGCACTTCCCCGTATTCCTTTCAAGGGCTTAAAGAATCGGGCTTACAGCTTCTGCTAAAGGCAAAGCAAGAAACCGGCATGCCCATAGTTACCGAAATAATGAGCGTCAGCCATATCGACCAATTTAAAGACGTCGATTTAATCCAAATAGGCGCGCGCAACATGCAAAACTTTGAGCTTTTAAAGGAAGTGGGCAAGACAAAAAAGCCCGTACTGTTAAAACGCGGTCTTGCAAATACCATAGAGGAATGGCTTATGAGCGCCGAATATATAATGAGCGAGGGCGCAAAGGACATAATTCTGTGCGAGCGCGGCATACGCACGTTTGAGCCCTACACCAGAAACACCCTTGACCTTTCGGCAATCCCGTTGTTGAAGGAGCTGACCCACCTGCCCGTGATAGTGGACCCGTCGCACGCTTCCGGACTGTCCAGGCTTGTGAAGCCGCTCTCGCTTGCGGCGGTGGGCGCAGGCGCGCACGGGCTTATGATAGAGGTCCACAACGACCCCGAGCACGCCCTATGCGACGGCGCGCAATCGCTAAGGCCCGAACAGTTTGAGGACGTAGTAAAGCAAATAGACGTTATGCTTCCGCTTGTCGACAAAAAGTGGGGGCTGTAAACAGCTTAATTCCTAGGTAAATATGAACGTAAAAATCACACCGTCAAAAATATTAGGAGAGATTACGGCGCCGCCATCCAAGTCGTACGCGCACAGATTGCTTATTGCGGCATATCTGTCGGGTGAGCGCGTCCGCGTAAAAAACGCAGGCCATTCGGACGACGTTTTAGCGACGGACAATGCGCTTAAAAGCCTCGGCGCTAATATATTTATTGACGACGGCGCAGTAACTATAGAGCGCACGGCCATTCCGAATAATGCGACGGTGGACTGCAAGGAAAGCGGATCCACGCTTAGGTTTTTGCTGCCCGTTGCGGCGGCGCTCGGAATTCATTCCGCGTTCACCGGGCAAGGCAGACTGCTCTCCCGACCCATAAGCGGACTTGTTGACGCGCTTAACGAGCGCGGCGCACAAATAGACGGACTCACGGTAAACGGCAAGCTGCACCACGGTGAATTTATAGTGCCTGCAAACGTCAGCTCGCAGTACATAACGGGGCTTTTGTTTGCTCTGCCCCTTCTCTCCGGCGACAGTTCCGTTATATTTGACGGCGCGCCCGTCAGCACGGGCTATATAGATATCACCCTGGACGTGTTGAATAAGTTCGGTATTTCGGTTGAAAAAACCGCTTGCGGCTACAACGTTAAAGGCAATCAAAAATATAAAGCGCCGCGTGACGTCACCGTCGAGGGCGATTATTCGGGCGCCGCGTTTATGGTGGCGCTAGGCGCAATCTGCGGCGACGTAACCGTCAAAGGGCTAAATCCGATTTCTCTGCAGGGCGATGCCGAGATAATAAACGTGCTGAAAAAATTCGGCGCAAACGTCTGCGTGCAAAGCGACTGCGTGTCGGTGAAAAAGAGCGAGCTGAACGCCATAAATATAGATTGCGAAAATATCCCCGACCTTGTTCAGATATTATCCGTTGTCGCGGCGTTCGGTAAGGGCGTCACCATCCTGAAAAACGTGAATCGCCTGCGGCTTAAGGAAAGCGACAGAATTGCGGCGATAACAAGTCAATTGAATACGGCAGGGATTAGATGTGATTATGAGTGCGACAGTCTTTTTATACACGGCGGATTGCCGATAGGCGGCACATTCTCGGGCGGAGACGATCACCGCACGGTTATGTCGGCGTCTGTACTGGCGCTAGGCGCAAATGGCGGAAGCAAGGTTATCGGGTGCGAGCCGGTTAACAAATCGTACACCGAATTTTTTAACGACATTATAAAGTTAGGGGGTAAAGTCGATGTCAACGTTTAACGGAAAAAAAATACGTCTGGAAATTTTCGGTCAATCTCACTCCGACACAATCGGCGTAAAAGCGTCGGGCTTTCCCTCTTTTAAATTCGACCCCGTGGGGCTCAACAAATTTTTGGCAAGACGAAAGCCCACCGGACAAAATTATTCCACCGCAAGGTCGGAGCCGGACGTCCCCGTGTTCGAGGGTGTCACGGACGGAGAGATCACAGGCAGCTTTACAGCGGTTATCCGCAACACCGACACACGCAGCGCCGACTATAGCGAGCTTGTCGGAAAGCCGCGTCCCTCGCACGCAGACTACGCCTGGCACCTTAAGGACGGCGTAACCGACTTTACCGGCGGCGGCAGGTTTTCCGGGCGAATGACCGCGCCGCTGTGCGTTGTAGGCGGCATAGCCAAGGACTTTCTGGAAGGGCTTGGCATAAAGATTTTCGCTTACGTAAAAAGCATTGGCAAAATCGACGGCAGGTCATATAAAGACGGCGAAATCGCTGCGGACGAGCTTGAAAGGCTTATTGACTCGGGCGCATTCCCCGCCCTATCTAACGGCGAGAACATGCTTGACGAAATAGCCGAAGCAAAGGCGCAAGGCGACTCCGTGGGCGGCGTTATAGAATGCATAGTATTCGGCATGAAAAAAGGCGTCGGCGACTGCTTGTTCGATGGCTTGGAGGGCAAAATATCCTCCCTTGTCTACGCCGTTCCCGCCGTAAAAGGCGTGGAGTTCGGCGACGGGTTTGATCTTGCAAAGGTGCGTGGGAGCGTCTCAAACGACAGTCTTAGATACGTAGACGGCAAGGTCGTGACGGCAAAAAACAGCGCCGGCGGAATAAACGGCGGCATAAGTAGCGGCGCCAATATCACGCTGTCCGTCGCTATAAGACCAACCCCCTCCATTGCAAAGGAGCAGGACACGGTAGATCTTATAAACAAGGTAAATACCAAAATCAAGATAAAAGGTCGGCACGACGCGTGCATTGTTCCGCGAGCGGTGCCGTGCATAGAAAGCGCGGTTGCGCTGGCGATTTTGGACGAGATACTTTAAGGTGATTTATGAAGCAATTAGATGAATTGAGGAAGCAAATAGACGCAATAGACGACGAGCTTGTCAAGCTGTATTTAAAGCGCATGGATATCGTTCGCCTTGTTGCCGAGGCAAAGGCACATTGCGGCGCCACCGTAAGCGACAGTGCGCGCGAGGACGCCGTTGTTTATCGGCTTAGCAAGGACGCGCCCGACCAAGTAAAGCTTTACATAAAGGAGCTTTACAGGACGGTTTTTCACACGAGCAAATCGTATCAAGCGACGCTTATGGACAAAAGCTCGCCCACCACGGACATGCTTGCGGAAAAGCTTAAAAAAGAGCCTGCCGCCCTGCCTGTGTCGGCGGCGGTTGCCTGTCAGGGCGTAAAGGGCGCCAACTCCGCGGCCGTTGCAAAAAAGCTGTTTCCCATACCCGACATAACCTATTTTAAGAGCTTTGAGGGGGTGTTTTCGGCGGTGGAAAAGGGGCTGTGCGAGTTTGGCGTGCTGCCCATAGAAAACAGCACAGCAGGCTCCGTGCAAGATGTGTACGACTTGATGAAAAAGTACAACTTTTATATCGTAAGCGCCGCAAGGGTAAAAATAGAGCACTGCCTTGTAGCAAAGCAAGGCGCGAGCATAAAGAGCATAAAAAAGGTTATCTCGCATCCGCAGGCATTGTCGCAGTGCGCCGAATATCTTAAAAAACTCGGCGTTGAAACCGAAGCGGCAGAAAACACGGCAGTTGCGGCAAAGCTTGTCAGCGAATGCGACGACGGAACTATCGGCGCGTTGTGTTCGTCCGACTGCGGCGAGATATACGGGCTGAAAATTCTGGAAAAAAGCGTTCAGGACAGCGCGGTCAATTCCACACGATTTATCTGCATCGCCAAAAACCCGGAGATATACAAGGGCGCCGACAGAATAAGCATAATGATGAGCATATCGCACAAACCGGGCAGCCTAAACAGCGTAATAGGAAAATTTTCGGCGCTCGGGCTTAATCTTGTAAAAATAGAATCACGACCTATCCCCAACTCGGAATTTGAGTTTATGTTCTACTTCGACTTCGAGGGCGACGTCGCAGACAAAAAAGTGCTAAATCTTATTGCCGAGCTGGAAAACGGAAGCGATAAATTCACCTTCCTCGGCGCGTATAAGGAGCTTGTATGAAACTGCTTGTGATCAACGGTGTCAACCTAAATATGCTGGGTAAGCGCGAGATAGCGCTTTACGGAAAACAGGACTATAAAGCATTAGTCGGATTTATCAAGACCGCCGCAAAAACCCATGGCGTTAGCGCAAAGTGTTTTCAGTCCAATTCCGAAGGCGACATTTGCACCGCGATACAAAAAGCATACAATAAGTATGACGGAATAATAATAAACGCCGGAGCGTATACGCACACATCCGTAGCTATTTTGGACGCGCTAAAGTCGGTCAACCTGCCCACGGTGGAGGTCCACTTGACCGACATTACAAAAAGAGAGGACTTTAGGCAAAAAAGCTACATTTCGCTGTACGCGGAAAAAGTTATAGTAGGAAAGGGCTTCGACGGATATAAAGAAGCGATAGAATACTTTTTAACGAAGTAAAAATTCAGATATCATAATAGCGGTAAAAAAATTCCAACCTGCACGCCCATCGCACAGGTTGGAATTGTCTTTTTGTGATTTTCGCACTATACCGTGTCAATCTTTATCGAGGAAATCTGACCGGAGCTGTCCAGCGTAAAAGTAAAGCGATAAGTGCCGGCCTTCTTGCAAGTGAAGTTGTTGTCCTTGGATGCCTTAGCTATTCCGCCGTTTGTATTGTTGCCGCCGGACGCAAGCTGACCGTACGCCGCCCAGCCTATCTGGTTGGATTTTCCGTGCGGAGTGGTCTTAAAGCCGAAATCCAATCCTTTGGTAAGCGTGTACTCAAACGTTATCGTGCCTGCGGCCTTGTCGGAAGCGGCCGGGATAATCCTGCTTTCCCATGCCGCAACAAAGTTGCCGTGGATGTAAATGTCGTACGTCACTTTTATATCGGCGGCCTCGCCGTTACGCACAAACGTTATCCTGTTGGTAGACGTATTGATGGTTAGCGTGTAGTTGCCGTCTGTCTTGACAACGATGTTGTAGTCGGTCTTTCCGTCAAGGTCGTTGCTGTTGGCAAAGTACGTAGTGCTGCCGGTGTTGCCGTCAAGGTTTTGATAGGTATAAGCTCCGTCCCATCCGCCTCCGGATGCTCCTACCCTGAGAATCTTAAACTGGTTGCCGGCATACAGATCGACCGTTAACGAATACGTGGTGTTGGTCAACTTTTTAAAGTGTATGTTGTCCGGAATCAAGCTGGCGCTTGTAATCGGGGTCCAGGTAAGTCCGAGGGTTGCGGACGAGCCCACCAAATAGTACGGGGAATCATTCACCTCGCCTGTGCTGGGAAGGTTGCCGGTGGACCTACCGGTTATCCACAGGTTTTTATAATTGGAGCTTGTCGGATCGGTTTCGCCGTAGTTGTAGTAAATGCTGTAGGTACCGGCGGCAATAATAACGTTTTTCTTGTCGGAGGCCAACTGTGCCTTGACTGTTTCTTCCATTCCGAAGTGAGCAATGTCCACAGTTTTTCCGCCGAGCACCACGGTAAGCTCAGTTGTGCCGCCCGTGGCTACCGTCAGGTTTTCCGCCATAACCTCCGATGCGGCGAGGTTTTGAGTGAGCGCCATCTTTTTAGTAGAGCCTATATAAATGCCGTCTTTAGCCTTGATTTCCGCTCTTATAATCTCTCTGACCGTTAAGACTCTTGTTTCGTAGTTATAGAGCACGTTTATTATAGAATTGCTTATATCGGCGCCCTCAGCCAGCCTTAGCATTTTGTCGGGCGACAGCACAATCTTGCTTGAGCTTTCCTTGTCAAGCGTAACGTTTGTAATAAGCGCACCCTTGTACCAGATTTCCAACGCGGTCCCGGGTTCCCTGAAGTCAACGTCGAGCGCCCAAACTTCGCCCGAGGCAGGATTTTTAAACTCGCCCTTGCGCGCAACGGTGTCATCCAAAGACACGTCTTCTACCCAGAGTCCGTCTGACCTTATGACGATTTCGGCATAATGCGCGTACAACTTGATTGTGGTGGGCGTGCCGAGGAACTCATAGTCAGTGCTCACTTTGTCTCCGCCGTCTTTTTCGGTATACCATCCGTCAAACCTCTTACCGGGAGGAGAGAACGGTCTGTACGGCAGTCTTTCAAGCTTTTTATCAACCGTCATCATTGACGTAGATTCCGAAAGTCTGCCGCCGTTGGCGTCAAACGAGACCCAGAACTCCACCAATACGTACTGCGCATAAACGGTGTCGTCATAGGTAAATTTTGTTTCGGTTGTCACCCTAGCGCCTGCGGTTTTTTTGGTAAACCAGTCGGAAAATCCGTAGCCGAATTCGGGTGTGGGCGGCGCGGGAAATTCCTCCAACTGTCCGTTGGCATTGGTGTACTTCTCGGCGATTACTTCACCGGCTTGGTCCTTATTGGCGTCAAAATAAATGACGTATCTGTCGTTTTCCAAATAGCGCGCAAAGATGGAGCCGTCGGAAGTAAACACCGTAGACGAAGTCACCTTTTCGCCGCCCTGTCTTTTCGTATACCAGCCGATAAACCGCGTGCCTTCCGGTACGCCTGTGGGGGTGGGAAGCGCGTCTATCAATCTGCCTTTAATCGTAATGCGGGACGTTTCGGACACTTTGCCGGCGCCTGCGTTAAACTTAATAGTATATTCTCTGATATAATGCGCATACACCGTGACTTCCTGTTGGTCTCCGGTAAACTCGTATGCCTGGTTAACCTCCTCGCCCACCACTTTTTCCGTATACCAGCCTATGAATAAGCTGTTTACAGGCGGAAGAGGATCCGCAGGCAAGGACGTGAGCTTGCCGTTTTCGGTCACCATCGGCTTTGTATCCGCGGCGAGCGTGCCTCCGTTGGCGTCAAACGAAACGGTGTACTCCTTTGCTTGAACTTTGCCCCACTTGGCATGAACAAGATAACTGCGGTCATATACGTGATCCACGGTGAGCCTTTTTCCGGCGAATTGCGACGAAATATACCAACCGAGGAACTCTGCGTTTTCCTTTATGGGTGTAGGCAATGACGATAGCTTGCCATCCGTAGTCCTTGCCGACGTGGGGCTTACGGTGCCGCCGTTGGCATTGAACGTAATTGTATATTCTTTGCCGTCGGAGAAGGTGTCCTCCGCGCACGACAAAAGCAACCCGCAACAAGTGATTGCAAGCATAACAACGGCAAGAAAGGTTGCTGTCATCCTTTTAATCTTCATCTTTCCCTCACCAAACATAATGTGTGTTCCGCCGCAAACGTCTTTTTAGGACGGTTTATTTTTTGTTAAGCTCGGCAAGCTCGGCGCGGAGCTGGCGCAATTCTTCACGTTTTTGATCGATAAGATTGGAGAACATGGTAAAATACCGCTCGTCATCCGCCGAAGCTTTTTTGCCGGCAAGCATTGCACGCATGATAGCTGTTTGCGACCGCTCGCGTTTATGCTCGTACGCCTCTATCTCGCGTTCGCAGTCATCTATGGCTTTTTTCAATTGACCCTTTTTAGACATACGTTACCTCTCAAATCCATATTATGCGTTGCCGTCGTCTGTTGCTGCCGCGTCGTTTAGACCGAGGTTGTCCACTTCCTCTATCTTAAAGGTGCGCGTGGAACCGGTGACAATGCGCTTTACAAGACCGCGACGCATAAACGCCAGATCGCCTTCGTAAGGGAGGAAGAAGTCCTGCGCCTCGTAGTGCGAATCTTTAAAGATCTTAAGCTCCTTCATCATACCGGCAATCATTTCCTTGGCGTACTTGGCGCGGCGCGGATTTTTTACGCGGTACATCGTGGGCGTGTCCGCCGTGCTGGCTATGTTGGAAACGTCGTCCACCGCAAATTTGGTGCCGTTGTAGCCCGCGGGTTCGACGGCAAGCAAAAGACTTAACGTTTTTCCGCGCACGACTAACCTTGCAACGACCATACGGCCTATGCGGAATGTTTCGCGCTTCCAGCTCATGCGATCCTTGACCTTTTCGTAGGAGAGCAATTCGTTTTTCAGTTCCGAATACCATTCCTTGGCTTCGCGAGGGAGCTGTGCGACCTTGGCGGTCATGCTGCGGTTGTATCTGACGCGCTCCGTGCCCTCGGTGACATACTTGGGCGCGTCGTCATCGTCCTCGTCGTCGTCCTCGGTGTCCGAATCATCTTCCTCGTCTTCGGCTTTAGGCTCGGATTTGCCTTCCGCTTGCTCCTCGGGGGCGGTATCTACCGCTTCGCTCTGCGGCATAGCGGCAGTATTTTCGTCCATTGCCTCGTCTTCGGCAGGTCTATTGTCCGACTGCGGCGCCATTACAACCTTGACGACGGGCGCACGCTTGCGCAGTGCGATTATAAACACGATGGCAAGCACCGTGAGAAGCACGATAAACGCGATTAGTACGATCATTAAGATCAAAAGTAAAGTTTTGTTGTCAGGTAACATTAGTTCTCCTTATACCTCCTTATGGCAAAGATGATTACAACGACTGCAAATGCGCAGGCGAC
>JAFLVH010000024.1:0-15234 GCA_022508365.1 Clostridiales bacterium
GGTAGCTCGTCGGGCTCATAACCCGGAGGTCGCGAGGTTCGAATCCCGCCCCCGCTACCATATAATAGGCTGTCGCTTAATGCGGCAGCCTTTTTTATATGGTAGTGGGCTACTATGAGTAGCGCGACAAAGCTAAGCGCAACAAACACTAAGTCAGTGGTAAAAATATAATACAAAAAAATATTATATGTTATTTTGTCGCGCAGTTCGCTAGCCGCTCGGCGTAGCCGAAGCCGCGCCGCCGGTTGCGGCGCAATCCCGTCCCTTACTCTTGCGTATGTCGGTTTTTCTGTATGCGTGGCTAGGTGATGAAAATATGCCGCACCGATATTAATGCATTTTGAATTTGCTTTCCCTATTGACAATTATTGATTATGGGTGTAAAATTAAATCGTATTTAAAGGACTTGCATTATATGAGCGCCGATTTAAAGATTTTTACAGAGAATATAGAGCCGGAGGCGGTCAACCAGGTGTACAACCTTATTGCGCAGCCGCCTTTTTCCGATTCGCAGGTGAGGATTATGCCGGACGTCCACGTCGGCATGAACTGCGTGGTCGGGTTTACCTCTACATATAATGACAAGATAATCCCCAACGTATTGGGGAGCGATTTGGGTTGCGGCATGCTTACCGTATATCTCGGCGACGGGGATATTTCGCTCGAAAGCTTGGACGAGTTTATCCGCGCTAAAATCCCGTGCGGCAGCAATTATCGCAAGGAAGTAAACGGCGAGGCGCATGTTAAAAAATTGGACTGCTTCGGCGAGCTTAAAGATTACGACAGGCTGTACGGCTCGCTCGGGACGCTCGGCGGCGGTAATCACTTTATAGAGGTTGACAAGGACGACGACGGGGGACTGTATCTTGTAATCCACAGCGGATCGCGAAACCTCGGACTTCAGGTAGCCAAAATCTACCAAAAGCTCGCCGTGCACGACTGCAAGTTTTGCGCCGAGGAGGAAAAGGCGGCGGCATCCGACAGGCTGAAGGCAAACGGCAAGCAGGCGGAAATCCCCGCGGCGCTTGCGGCAATTTCGGCAAAGTACGCGCACAAGACCAAAATCCCAAACGATTTTTGCTATCTGGACGGCGACAATATGCAGGCATACCTGCACGATCTTAAGCTGTGCCAAGAGTTTGCCGTCATGAATAGGCGCAAGATGGCGGACGATATCTTAAAGTTTTTACACATTTCGCGTGCGCAAAGCTTTGAGACCGTGCATAACTTTATAGATACGGACAACATCATTCGCAAGGGCGCTATCCCGGCGCACAAGGGTCAGCGCGTGATAATCCCCATGAATATGCGCGACGGGTGCCTTATAGCCGTGGGCAAGGGCAATCCCGATTGGAACAACTCCGCTCCGCACGGCGCCGGAAGATTACTCAAGCGCAGCGAGGCAAAGGATTACTTTACCGTGGACGAGTTCCGCGAGCAGATGCAGGGGATATACACAACGACGGTCGGCATGTCCACACTGGACGAATCGCCCATGGTGTATAAGCCTATGGCGGAAATCGTGCGGCTTATCGAGCCGACTGTGGAGATAGAAAAGATAATCAAGCCTATCTACAACTTTAAAGCTGGAGAACAGTAGAGAACGCAGAATTAAGAATGCAGAATGAGGGCGGCGGAGCCGCCATTAAGGATGAGATTCTTCGGTGGACAAAAAACGCTCGGAATGACAAAAAAGGGCGGAGCGCGACCGAAATTAGCGAAGCGACTTCATTTATTTATATATCGGGAGGGAAATATGGAACTGACTGTAACCGAATACACGGCGAACATGGGAAGGATTAATCTTTCGGGCGAAATGGTTATGGAGCTTATGGGGCTTCCTATCGAGCAGCAGCTGAAGCGCTTTGCCGTGGAAACGATTAAGTCCGTAAACGGCGCGCATGGCGCAAGCAGTACGTCCAAAAAGGTTGACGTGGATAAGTGCTATGCGGTAAAGAGCATAATCGTAAAAAACGGCGTCGTGGTGGGCGTGGAGTTTATGGGCAGGTTCGGCAGGGTGTACGGCTTTTTGGACGAATACTGCAATATAGAATACAGCACTTACTACGACAGCCAAAACAGCCAGACCCACAGCACGGACTGCGTGCTGCGCTGGATTAATGAGAGTTAAGAGCTCGTAGTTAAGAATGAGGCTGCTTGCGCGGCATTAAGGTTGAGATAGTATTTTTTTAGTGTGTAAAAATATAAAATCCCGACTGCTATTGCAGTCGGGATTGATTTTTTGTTTGGGTATGAGCAATATTAAATCATGCCCAATTCTTTCATGGCTTTTATAAAAGTATCGGCTTCGCCGTGAATGTTGGCGTTTTGCGTGGCTTCAATATCGTACCAAGCATATTCAAGACCGTGAATGATGATGGGAAGCTTTTTGCCGAAGTGATTTTCTATATAGCCTTCTTGTTGCAAACGCTTAGCCACTTCGGATGCCAGCGTCAACAGCTCGTAATGTCCGACAGGACCCTTTCCTATGTAATGCATGTTCTCGTCGTAGCAATCGTCGTCTTCCGCGCCGATGTTTGTAATGCCGTTCTCTTTATACCAATCAAACAGTAAATCGGTCAATTCGTTCGGTCTGTCCGGGTTGATAATAGGGGTCTCATCCTGTCGCCAGTAAGCATAGTTCCAGCGCTCCTCGTCCAATGGCCCTGCGCCCTTACAATCCTTTTCTCTGTTGTAGCTGATTGCAAAAGACGACACGTTGCTGAAGCCGCGGTATTCATAAGCTTCGTTGGAATACACGAAAAACGATATCGCATAAATATCCTTTTTGTGCCAAGTGTCGATGACGGACTTTATCTTAGTATAAAGTTTTTCCGTTATATTTATCATATTTTATACCCCATTGTTTTTTTGTATTTTAAATTAAAAAAGCTTTTTACTCAAATTCTTTGGTGAAGTTGCCGTCGACGAACACCGGCACGGTCTTTCCGTCTCGGGTGGTGGCGGTGATGTTCAAATCCTTGGTGCCAACCATAAAGTCCACGTGAACGTCGGAGTAATTCAGACCGCGCTTAGTAAGCTCGTCTCTACTCATATCCTTGCCGCCCTCTATGCAGGTGGGGTATGCCTCGCCGATTGCAAAGTGGCAGCTGGCGTTTTCGTCGAACAGCGTTTCGTAAAACAGCGTGTGAAGCTTGCTGATAGGCGAGTTGTACGGCACAAGCGCGACTTCGCCCAGGCTTCGACTGCCTTCGTCCGTCTCGATTATTCCCTTTAGTATATCGAGGTTGGTGTCGGCGGAGTAGTCCGTTATCCTGCCGTCCTTAAGCGTGAGCGACAAGCCCTCTATTATCTTTCCGCCGTAGCAGAGCGGCATGGACGCCTTGACTACGCCGTTTATATTGCGGCAGTCCGGCGCGGAGAAAACCTCTTCCGTGGGCATGTTTGCGTTGAACGACACTCCGCCGCAAATGTCGGAGCCGCCGCCGAATACATAGCCCTCGGGCAGCCCTACGATTAGGTCGGTGCCCAGTTTGTTGACATAATGCAGCTCTTTTATGTTAAGCTCTTTCAGCTTTTTGCTGCGCGCCTTTAGCTCGGCGTTGTGTTTTTCCCACGCCGCCGCGGGATTATCATTATCCACGCGCGTGGTCTTGGCAATGTATTTGCCTAACTTTTTTAACGCGTCCTTGGGTTTGAGATCGGGGAACATCAGCTTTGCCCATTCGGGGTGTGGGTAGGCGATTATCGACCACTTTACCTTGTGCGACATGGCTTTGTCGTAGTACGGCGTAAGTCCTTTCATGTCCGCGCGGTGCGCCGCCGAAATCTTGTTGCCGTCCGCGTCCTTGAGCCCGTTGGGATCTGAACACAAAATGCTTATTACGCAGCCCTTTACGTCGTCACGCGCAAAGTAGTTTCTTTCGTCATAGACGTACTGCGGCTTATGTGTGAGCGTGTCTATAGTCTGGTGTGCGTAGTCAAGCCTTGTCAGCTCGTCGTCGCGGTAGCGCACAACCACGCGTTTTGCTTTTCGTTCGTAGCAAAGCCTTACAACCTCGTGAGTAAGCTCGACGGCATGGACGGAGGAAATAACATATACCTCTTCGCCCTCCTGTACGTTTACGCCGGTGTATACCGCCGCCTGCGCTAAACCCTTGATTAGTTTTTTCATATGTCGCTCCTAAATGGGGATTTACACTACTGTCACAACGGCCGGAAAATCCTCTACCGTCAATTTATATACCGCCTCGCAGCCGAGGTCGGGGTAGGCAATAAGCTCGCAAGAGCGTACCGTGCTTTGGTACAGCGCCGCCGCGCCGCCTATCGCGCTGAAGTATACCGCGCCGTGCTTAGTTATAGCTTGCGTAACAACGTCGTTTCTTACGCCCTTGCCTATCATCACTTTAAGTCCGTGCTCTAATAGCAGCGGCGTATATGCGTCCATGCGCGCGCTTGTGGTCGGACCGCAGCTGCCTATTATCTGACCGCTTTGCGCCGGAGTGGGACCGCAGTAATATATAGCGGCGTTTTGCAGCGGAAATGGCAGCTCCTTATTTTCCTTAATCGCAGCCGCTATGCGCTTGTGCGCTTGATCGCGCGCGGTGTAAATTGTGCCGCAGAGGAGTACCACGTCGCCCTTATGTAAATCTTTTATTTGCGCCGCGGATAGAGGCAGGCAAAGCTTTTTTGCGTTTTCTATTTTCAAAATTTCACGCTCCCGTGCCTAAGGCTGTGGCATTGAAGATTGACCGCCACCGGCAGCATGCCTATGTGCGTTGGCGCGGTTTCTATATTTACGGCAAGCGCGGTGAGCCCTCCGCCGAGCGCCGCCACGCCTATGCCGAGCGCATTGACGCGCTTTAGAATTTCCTTTTCCAGTAAAGCTATGTCGGCGCGCGAGTTGTTCTGTCCTATCGGACGGAGCAGGGCGCGTTTAGATAGCATGCACGCACTTTCGGTTACGCCGCCTATTCCGACGCCAACGACAAGCGGAGGACAGGCGTTTTTGCCGCCGCGCTCTACGGCGTCCACTACTGAATTAATTATGCCTGTTTCGCCGTCCGCAGGGGTGAGCATGTATAGGCGCGACATGTTTTCGCTGCCTGCGCCCTTGGCTAAATACGTTATTTCAAGGCATTCGCCGCGCTCAATAAAATACTCGATAATTGCCGGAGTATTGTCGCCTGTGTTTTTGCGTGTTATTGGGTCGGCAACCGATTTTCTTGCCGTTTTGTACGCCTCGCGCACCGCACTTTGGATAGCGTCCTCCAGTCCCGGACATACCGTCTCGTCGCCGAGCTTTACAAAAAACACCGCCTGGCCTGTGTCCTGACAGCAGTATAGGCGCTTCTCTTCCGCTATTCTGTTGTTTTCGACAATAAGCGCCGCGGCGGTTTTTTCCAAAGCGCTGTCGGTATTAATATTTTCCAAAGCGTCCGTGACCGCCTTGTCGGGAGAGATTAGGCAGTCCGTTATGAGCTCTGTAAGCTTTTGTTTGACAATTTCGGCGTCTATCCGTTTCATATGGATATTGTATCATATCCCGCCATTACTTAGCAACAAAATTCGCTTGCAATCGGGCATGTTTTCTTGTATAATCATTGTATGAGTCTTAAGATTTGCGCCATTGCGTCCGGGTCAAAGGGCAATTGCTGTTATGTTTCGGACGGCGCGACCGACATACTTATAGATTTGGGCATTTCGGCGACGCGTGCCGAACGGTGCTTGAAGGTGCTTGGCGTGGATCCCGACAGCGTCACCGTGCTCATAACTCACGCCCATTCCGATCACGTGAACGGACTGAAAACATTTTGCAAAAAACACCCGAGCGCAAAGGTCATTTGCCAAAGGGAAGTGTCGGGCGGCGTAATAAGCGCCACCGCGGTTTTGCCTACTGTGGAAAACCGAACATTTAACTTGGGGAATATATCCGTCACCGCGCTTGCCGTAAGCCACGACGTGCCGTGCTTTGGGTATATCATTTCGGACGGGGTTCATTCGGTTGCCGTTGTCACCGATATTGGCAGGGTGAGCGCAGAGCAGATGAACGCGCTGTCCGCCTGCGGCATTGTAATGCTGGAGAGCAATCACGACGTGGATATGCTAAAGGCAAACCCGCGCTACGATTACAGGCTGAAGCAGCGCATACTTTCCGATCAAGGGCATCTGTCCAACGTGGATTGCGCCGCGGCGTGCGCTTACCTTGCAGGGAACGGCGTTAAGCGGTTTATGCTCGCGCATCTTTCGGAGGAGAACAACAAGCCCGAGCTTGCGATAAAAACGGTGGCAAGATCGATAGCGGAAACGGGCGTGTGTGACGTTTGCGTCACCGCCGCCAAGCAGGACGCCATGTCCGGACTGTACGAAATATGTTGAGAAGCGGCGTAAAAAAATTCGATTATTGCGCATCGTGCACGTTTTATCTCGGCGCGATAGTGGTGACGCTTGTCTGTCAGGCGCTTGTAAGCTTTGTCGCGGTGGCGCTGTCCTCGTCGTATCCCGATATATCGACAAACGGCGATTTTTTGACCGCGTTCATGATGTTTATTCAGGCGGCAAACGCTGCTTTTATATTGCTGTTTTGCAAGGTGAATAAAACTCGGTTCGATTGCAGTTTGGCAAAAAATAGCGATAAAAAGCTCGACTGCAGGGATTTTATTCTGCCAATTGCCGCCGCAATAGTTCTGCTTTTTACCATGTATTTGCCCACAATGTGGTACGGATTTTTCACTCAGTATGTACTGCATATTTCGCCCTCCGTCGGGAGTATAGACTTGACTACGTCGTCGTCAGTCGTGATGATTGTGATTGCCTCGGTTTTTATGGCGCCTGTGTTTGAGGAAAGTATATACCGCGGCGTACTGTTTAACGGGCTGAAAAAGAACTATGCGCCGATAAAAGCGGCTGTGCTTTGCGCGCTTGCGTTTATGCTGATGCACATGAGCCCTATTCAGGTGGTTTTTCAGTTTTCGCTCGGAGCGCTTGCAGCGCTTATCATGAGTAAAACAAATAGGCTGCTGCCGTGCGTTCTGCTCCACGCTACCGCAAACGCGGCGGCGCTTGCCATTCAGTTCGATCCGCTTGTCGGCGTAGTTAACGGCTGCATTAATTGGCTTGTGAAAAGTCCCGTCGCGGCTTTGTTTATAACGCTTGCGCTGCTTGTCGGAGGCGGAGCTTTGCTGTTTGTGATTTTGCGGTTTGGATACGGCAAGACCGTACAGACGGAAGCTATCGGCGGCGAAAGCGAAAACCTTACGCCCGAAAAAATAGCGGCGGCGGATGCGCGAAAAAAGGACGGCAAAACACGCTTTTTTATAGCGATAGCTATAAGCGGCGTTATGTTTGTTATAAATCTTATAACAATGATAGTGGGGTGAGGAGGGAATTTTGAAAGCACATTCATCACGTGATACGGGACTACGTGTGTCAAGCCGGTTCGGTCATGTAGGGAGGGTCTACACTCCCTTCACCGACTTGCCACCTGTTGCCCGTCTGACGCGCGACTGTGCTTTCAAACCCGTTTTGTAAAATTATGTGCACAAATAATTTAATGCTGAAACGCGATTATAAAGCTGTGTCGTACGCGCTGGCATCATGCGTGCTGGGGCTTATATTTATGCGGCTTATCGTGTACTTTGCCGCATTGCCATCTGAAACATACGGGCAGTCGCTTGGGTCAAGCGCATTGTTTTCGCTGTGCACTCAGCTTATATTCTTTTTGGCGGTGCCGTTTTGCATATACAAGTTTTACGGCAACCGCACGGTTAAAAAGACGCTTGAGTTCAGCCGTGTAGGAGGGTTTAAGCTATATTACTTGCTTGCAGTGCCGCTCGGTATTTCGGTGTATTTTTTGACTATAGGCGTGTCGTCGTCTTGGACTGCGCTTCTTAAGCTTACCGGATATACGGTCGCATCTTCGTCGCCGGATATGCCGGAAAATTTTGTGTTCGGCTTTTTTGTCGCGGACGTATTGCTTACGGCGCTGCTTCCTGCAATCTGCGAGGAGTTTGCCATGCGCGGCGGACTGCTCACCACCGTGCGGCGCTCGTATAGCGATACTTTTTGCATAGTGCTGTTTGCGGTAATATTCGGTCTGTTCCACCAGAACATAAGACAGGTGTTTTATACGGCGCTTTTCGGCGCGCTTGCCGCATACCTTACCCTGCGCACAAGAAGCCTGTACCCGGCAATGCTGATGCACTTTACCAATAACTTTTGCAGCGTGTTTATAGATTACGCAGTAAATTACGGCTGGGCGTTAGGCGGCGGACTGTATGACATTATGGGGATTATGCCGGTGTGGGTGCTCGCGCTTGTGTTTTTGGCGGTGGGGCTTTTCGGCGCGGCAATGGTTGTGATTATGATGTACTTGCGCGATCGCCGAAACATAAAGAAAAAACGCAGGCTGCTTATTGATTATGCGTTCGATATGGACGCCGTTCGCGCCGCGGAGGAGCAAAGCGGCATCATTGCGGAGCGGACGGACGACAAGCTGTACAAGCCCACTCTCCGCGACGGAGCGCTAATTATTGCGCTGCTGACCGTTGCGCTCTGCACCACCGTATTCACTTATGTTTGGGGGTTCTTCTATTGAAAAAGATAAAGATTGTATGTGTGGGCAAGCTTAAGCCGTTTTGCAGCTTGGGCTGCGACGAGTACCTAAAACGCCTTAAATCGTCTTACGACATAACAGTGTGCGAGATCCCCGAACAGCCGACCAATAAAAAGGAGTGTGACGAGATTCTTAAAAAAGTCGCGGGTTTTGTTGTACTGATGGACGTAAAAGGCGAACAGGTGAGCTCTGAACAGTTTGCTTCGCTTATTCGCGCCGAACACGAAAAGAGGGACGAGATAACCTTTGTCATAGGCGGCGCGGAGGGGGTGGACCAGCGCGTGCGCGAAAAGGCGGACAGAAAGATATCGTTCGGAGCCGTGACGTATCCGCACCAGATAGCAAGGCTGTTACTTTGCGAGCAGATTTATAGGGCGTCGACAATAATAAGAGGCGTGCCGTACCACAAGTGAGTTCAGAGTTAAGAGTTCAGAGTTAAGAGTTAGGCTGCAAAGCGCGACCTTATTTATAACTCTTAATTCTTAACTATTTATTTGTACATTCATATATTAATATTATGGGTATTATCGAGACGGTGGAGCGGACGTTAAAGGCGAGCGGTGCGGACGTTAGCGCGATAGGAAAGTCGGTGTGTGATAACGACATTCTTTGCGCGCATTTGGGCTCCTACAGCGGCAAGCAGATTATAATAACCGCCGCAATTCACGCGCGTGAATGCTACACCGCGCTTGTGGTTTTAAAGCAGATTGCGGAGTTTTCCGCGAGGCGGGGCGGCGTGTACTTTGTTCCGCTTGTCAATCCGGA
The DNA here is from genome assembly GCA_022508365.1 of Clostridiales bacterium. Lineage (GTDB taxonomy): Bacteria > Bacillota > Clostridia > Christensenellales > Pumilibacteraceae > Anaerocaecibacter. The sequence goes on from JAFLVH010000024.1 coordinate 9,341, forward strand.
CGGAGCGGCGTTTTTTGAAAGCGGGGAAGCTTTCGGCAAAGAGTTTTTGCTTAAAAATGCGCATATGTGCAAGTATTGGAAGGCAAACGCCGACGGTGTGGATCTTAACTGCAACTTTGATGCAAACTTCGGCACGGGCGCGCAGCAAAACAAAATCGCGCCCGCCGCGCACGGATATGTGGGAGAATATCCGCTCTGTGCGCCCGAATCGAAGGCGCTTGCCGATTTTACGCTATCCGTCATGCCTTCCGCCACGGTCAGCTATCACTGTATGGGCGGCGAGCTGTACTGGCAGTTCTTTCAGGACGAAAAGCGCCGCTTCCGCGACAGCAGCTTTGCCGCGGCGATAGCAAAGCATATCGGCGTGAAAAAGGTGGACGGCGAGCTGAATTCCGCCGGCGGATACAAGGACTTTTGCGTTCAAACGCTTAAGATTCCTGCGGTGACGATAGAGCTGATTAAGCACGGTACGCACCCGTTTGCGCCCGAGGACTACTGGGGCGACATAGAAAAAAACGCGGACTTACCTACATTTATATTGCAATATTTATACGAGGAAAACCATGTGTGAACAGACTAACGAAAATTTAAAAGAGTTTGACGATCGCGACATAAGCTTTATGCGCGTCACGCTTGACGTGCTTAAAAGCTGCCCGGAGGACGAGGTGCCCGTTGCCGCGATTATCGTCTTGGGCGACGAGGTGATTTCTTGCGCCGTCAACGGCAGAAATACAGAGTTCGACCCCACCGCGCACGCCGAGGTGGTGGCAATCCGCGCGGCGGCAAAAAAGCTGAAAAGGTGGAACCTGTCCGACTGCGAGCTTTACGTCACGCTTGAGCCCTGCGTGATGTGCGCCGGCGCCATAGTGTATTCGCGCATAAAACGCGTAGTGTTCGGGGCGTATGATCTTAGGTTCGGCGCGTGCGGCACCGCGCTTAATATCGCGCAAAACGAAAAGCTCAACCACAGAGCCGAGATAGTTGGCGGCGTGTTGGAGAGTGAATGCCTTGCGCCAATTCAAGCCTTTTTTAAGGCAAAACGCAAATAGATTAGAATCAAATTAGAATTGCATTAGAACTTGCAAAACGTCGCTTTTCGCGGTTGACAAAATATTATTTGCGCTATATACTTTTACTGACAACAGTAAGGAGAAATCAAAATGGTAGTGGGAAAGGCTTTGAACAAGATTATCAATATTTTTACCGGGCTTTTCGGAATAGCCACCGTGGTGGTGATGTTTATCATATGCTTGAATAACGCGCTGCCGATAAACTTTTTGGGCGACAATGCAATTTCGCTCGGTTATGCAAGGACGTACCTTACACTTGCCACCGTCATGTGCGCAGGACTTGAGTTCACCCTTAAGCGCGGCTTGATTCTTGCTATCATCTTTGCCGCAATACTCGTGGCGGTTGCGGCGTTTATGCTGTACACCGACTTCGGCATGTAACGGGACTTTGTTTAGGCGCGCGCTGCGTGTCCAACCTTACGCTATTTTGTCGGCAAGTCCTTATCCGCTTTTATAAACAGATCCGCGGCGCAGTTTATGTCGCCCGCGCCCATGAATATCACCGCTGCTTCGCGTACCGATTTGGTATGTTCTACTATTTCCGCGAACGTATCAAAGCAGTACGCTTTTTCTTTTTGCTCCACTATTTTGCGGCATAGCGCGTGCGATGTTATGCCCTCTATAGGATTTTCGCGTGCGGAGAATATCGGCGCAAGTATCACCGTGTCCGCTGCGGAAAGAGATTCGGCAAACTCGTCCATTAGGCTTTTTGTGCGCGTAAAAGTGTGCGGCTGAAACACCACGGCAACGGACGGAAAAATCTCCTTTGCGGTCTTGATGGTGGCGGCTATTTCGGCAGGGTGGTGTGCATAGTCTGTGAATACCGATTTTCCGAAAGCTACGCCTTTTCGCTCGAAACGCCTCGGTATGCCCGAAAACTTGGCGATATTCGGAAGAATCTCCGCGAGCCTAATTCCGCAAACGTCGGCGGCGGCGATTGTGGCTAATGCGTTGTATACGTTGTGCGCGCCCGGCACGGCAAGCCTAACAAACGCTTGCTTTCTGCCCGCAAGCTTAAACGACCGATATCCGTTTTCGTTTTTTATATCTACGGCGCGGTAGTCGCACTTTTCGCCCGTGCCGAACGTCACCGGGTCTTTACACAGCGACATGGTAGCTTCGTCGTCGCCGTTGACTATTACCGTTTTGCACTTAGCAGCAAACCTTTTGTACGCGTTTATAAGCTGCTCTTCCGTGTGGTAGTAGTCAGGGTGATCGTAGCCTACGTTTAAGATGACGCCTACGTCGGGGGTCAGGTGCAGAAAGTTGGATTTGTACTCGCACGCCTCGGTCACGAAAAACCTGTCGCTTCCTACCACCGAACCGCCCGACACTCCTACGTGAACGGTGGGAAGGTGGGGGGAAAGCGCCGCGCCGGTCATGGCCGTTGTAGTGCTTTTTCCGTGACAGCCGGCGATTGCAATCACCTTGCCGTAGGTGGCGGCAATCTCTCCGAGGTACACCGCGCGCTCGACGGTGGGGATCTTAAGCTCTTTTGCTCGCACAAGTTCGCAGTTGTCCGGCGGTACGGCGCAGGTGTACACCACAAGGTCGGCGCCATCCACGTTTTTTGGATCGTGACCGGAAATAGAGTTGTCCGAGCCCGTAACGGTGTGTCCGCGCGACGCGGCAAAGGAAGCAAGCGCCTGCATCGACACGCCCGAAATCCCTACAAAATGAATTTTCATACAAGTGTAATATGCATTTTATCGGGTTCTTGTGCTTTTTACGGCGCAATATGCGGTTAAAATGGTCGGTAAAAAAATTTTTTTATTAAAACTATTGATTTATTGCGCGAAATGTGGTAAACTTTATTTGGTCGCAATTTAAGTTTGGAGGAGAATTGTGGAAATCACCGAGGTAAGACTCCGCCTCGTTAAAGAACCCGGCAAGCTCAAGGCCGCTGCGTCCATCACGATAGATGACTGTTTTGTGGTGCATGACTTGCGGGTGGTTGAAGCCGAGGGTGGTCTTTTTGTGGCAATGCCCAACAAAAGATTGGGCACAGGCGAATTCCGCGACATCGCGCACCCCATAAACAACGAAACTCGCGATTATATTGCTAAACTGGTAATCGAAAAGTACAAAGAAGAATCAGACCGCGCTAGTTCTGCTCCACAATAATATTTTCTAAGTACAAAACGGGTGTTGAAGCCGCTACATATTGGCTAATTTTTAATGCTGTATCCAATTACGGCTACTTTTGCTTATACAAAAATATCGGCTATTTTTGTTTTTTTGTCGATTTTCCGGGATTTGATGCAAAGATTTTTTTGTTATCGGTCAAAAACGCTTGCTATTTGGCTTTTTGTGTGGTACAATAGTTAGGCTTAAAAAGGAGATTATTATGCCTTATTCCGCTTTATCTTACGTAAGAATAGTTATTATTTCGCTGATGGTGCTTGTGGCGCTGGCGTTGATTGTTGTTATCATGTTTCAACCCTCCTCGTCGTCCGGTATGGGCGCGCTCACCGGTCAGCGCGACACCTTCTATTCCAAGGATAAGTCAAAATCGCTCGAATCCGTCATGAAAAAACTTACCGTCATACTCGGCATTGTCGAGGGCGTCCTGTCGGTGGGGTTCTTTGTGACGTTGCTGTTTGCACAATGGTAAAAACGGTGGAGCGGTTACGCTCCATTTTTTTTGCAAATAATTTTAGGATGAAACATGAAATACAAAAACAATTACAAGTATAACCGCGGAATATTCGACAGCGGGATAGATATAATAACGGGCGAAATCGATTGTAAGGGCAATAGGTTCGGCTTTGTCAGGTCCGAGCGCGGCGACGTGTTTGTCGGAAGTAACAGCCTTTTCGGCGCGCGCCACGGCGACACCGTAAGGGTGCTTATTACCGACGACCGTCCGTCCTCACGCGGAAACGGCAGGCGGCGCGAGGGACGCGTCATAGAGATTTTGGAAAAAAACCCAATGGGCATTGTCGGGACGGTTGTCTTCCGCGACAACGATTATTTTGTGCTGCCCGACGATAAACACTTTGGGGATAGTCTTGAGATTATCGCGCTTGCCGGTGCGAGCGAGCATGACAAGGTGGTCATAGATCTTGTAACTACCGCAGCGGTGGACAAGGCAAGGGTGCTGTACGTATTGGGTAGAGCGGACGAAATCGGCATAGACGTAAAGAGCGTTATCGCGTCGCACAATCTGCGCACCGAGTTCCCGAGTGACGTAACAGCGCAGGCGGAGTCATACGGCGACCGTATAGACGAAAAAGAGGCGAGCGCACCATATCGCCGTGATTTTAGAGATAAGATAATTTTTACCATAGACGGGGCGGACAGCAAGGACTTTGACGACGCGGTCTCAATAGAGCGGACGGCGGACGGCTATAAACTAGGCGTATACATTGCGGACGTTGCGCAATACGTCACCGATCGTTCGCCGTTAGATAGGGAGGCGCTATTGCGCGGGACAAGCGTGTATCTTGCCGACCGCGTCATTCCAATGCTGCCCGAGACGCTCAGTAACGGACTGTGCTCGCTTAACGAGGGCGAGGATAGGCTGGTGCTTGCCGCGGTAATCGAGCTGGACTGCGTCGGCAACCGCGTAAATGCCGAAATATGCGAGGGCGTCATTCGCTCGTACGCGCGGCTTACGTACACAGGCGTACAAGCTATGCTCGACGGCGACGATAAGCTAAGGGAAAAATTTGCCGCGGTCGTTCCATCGCTTGAAATAATGAAGGAATTGGCGCTTAAACGAATCGGCTTGCGCAAAAAGCGCGGGTCGATAGACTTTGACTTAACCGAATCGGAAATTAAATTCGATGAGTTTGGGCACGTCTCCGATATCGCCAAAAAACAGCGACTGTTATCAATGCAGATAATAGAGGAGTTTATGATACTCGCAAACTGCGCCGTCGCGGAAAAGTTTAACCGCATAAGCAAGATGCCGTTTGTTTACCGCGTGCATGAGCGCCCGTCTGCCGAAAAGATAGATGCGCTCAACGATTATCTGGACGCGGTTGGGGTGCGGCTGAGCTGCCCGATATGCCCGGTGCCGTCGCAGGTGGCAAATCTTCTGGAGCGCGTTCCCGAGGAGCTTTCGACCGCGGTGAGCAAGGTGACGCTTCGCGCCATGCAAAAGGCGGATTACCAACCGATAAACAAAGGGCACTTCGGCTTGGCGGAGGAGTATTACTGCCACTTTACGTCGCCCATACGTCGCTATCCCGACCTTGCCATTCACCGCATTATCAAGGCGTATCTGCGCGGCGGCTTTAAGGCGGTAAGTAAGTACAGGGACTTTGTGGACGACGCCGCAAAAAAGAGCTCCAAGGCCGAGCGCGTGGCGCAGGACTGCGAGAGAAAGGTAGACGACTTTAAAAAAGCCGAATATATGTCGCACCGCATAGGACAGAGATACAGCGGAATAATAAGCTCGGTGACGGACTTCGGATTTTTTGTAGAACTTGATAATTCCGCCGAAGGGCTTGTAAGAATGAATACCCTTCCGCCCGCCGCTTCGTTTGACGCAAAAAGAATGTGCATAAACTGCGGCAGAGCGGCATTCCGCTTAGGCGACAAGGTGAACATTATCGTAGAAAAGGTGGAAGGGGACAGAATAGACTTTCTCTTGGCTTGACATGGGAAATTATATATTGTAAAATATACTCAATATTGTTTTGGAGCGAGTATGAAGATAGGAGTTGTAGGTCTTCCCAATGTGGGCAAAAGCACGCTGTTTAACGCCATCACCGAGGCGGGCGCGGAGTGCGCGAATTATCCGTTCTGCACAATCGAGCCTAACGTAGGCGTTGTTGCCGTCCCCGACGAGCGGCTTACCGTGCTTGAAAAAATGTA
>JAFLVH010000024.1:15334-23148 GCA_022508365.1 Clostridiales bacterium
ACGTAGGCGTTGTTGCCGTCCCCGACGAGCGGCTTACCGTGCTTGAAAAAATGTACAATAGTAAGCGCGTCGTGCCGGCTGTCATCGAGTTTGTGGACATTGCCGGGCTTGTAAAGGGCGCGTCGCACGGCGAGGGACTTGGCAATAAGTTTCTCTCGCACATTCGCGAATGCGACGCGATTATCGAGGTTGTGCGCTGCTTTGACGACGAGAACATAATCAATGTTTCGGACACGGTAGACCCCGTTCGCGACGCCGAAACCATAAACACCGAGCTGATGCTTGCGGACCTCGAGAGCATTGAAAAGCGCCGTGCGCGGTTTGAAAAGGTGGTTAAAAGCGGCGATAAAAAAGCGGCGGAGGCATTAGAGCTTCTCTCGCGCATGACCGAGTGCATAAACAGCGGCAAGTCCCTGCGCTCGCTTAAGCTCGATTACGAAACGCTGTGCTCGGTTGACGGGCAGTTTTTGCTTTCCGTTAAGCCGATCATCTACTGCGCCAATATCTCCGAAAACGACATCGGCGCGCCAGAAAACAAGTACGTTCGCGCAATCACCGAATACGCCAAGGCGGACAATGCCGCGGTTATCGATATATGCGCAAAAGTGGAAAACGAGATATCGCAGCTGCCCAAGGATGAGCGCGCGGAATACCTTGAAGCGCTTGGGCTAAGTAAATCCGGCCTCGAGCGCGTTATCACGTCCGGCTACGATCTTTTGGGGCTTATGAGCTATCTCACCGCCGGCGAAAAGGAAGTGCGCGCCTGGACGATAGAAAAGGGCACCACTGCACCCAAGGCCGCCGGCAAGATTCACACCGACTTTGAGCGCGGCTTTATTCGCGCGGAAATCGTCTCCTATGACGACCTTATTTCCTGCGGCTCGCTTGTTGCCGCAAAGGCCGCCGGCAAGCTCCGTAGCGAGGGCAAGGATTACGTCATGAAGGACGGGGACGTGGTGGAGTTTAAATTTAACGTTTAATACATTATGTCGAGTTATAACTTAGAGATTCTTCGCTACGCTCAGAATGACAAACCGACAATACATGTATTCTTTTTTTGTCATTCTGAACAAGCGCATAAGCGCGCCGTGAAGAATCTCATCATTAATGCCGCGGTAGCGGCTACATTCTACATTCTGCATTCTTAATTCTGAATTAATTCACAGGTGTACATATGTTCGATTATAAGACTTTAATATACAATAGTGCAAAAGATGTGCTGGACGGCTTGGAAATCGGCGACGTGACGGCATCGGACGCGTTCTGCGATTACTGCATTCCGTGCTTTAAGTTTGCCAAGGTTTTGCGTAAAGCGCCGGCTATGATAGCCGCGGACGCCGCCGCAAAGATCAAGATAGACGGCATAAAGGCGGAGGCGCTTAACGGCTACCTCAACTTTACCATAGAACGCGACGCCTTTGTGCGCCGCGCGTTTGAGGACTCGGGTGAGTATAAGCCTTTATCCGGCAAGACGGTGTGCATAGATTATTCGTCCGTAAATATCGCCAAGCCTTTCCATATAGGCCACCTTATGACCACCGTCATAGGCGGATCGCTGTGCAAGATTTTTAAGTATCTCGGCGCCGAGGTCGTCGGCATCAACCACTTGGGTGACTGGGGTACGCAGTTTGGCGGACTTATCTCGGCGTTCCGCAATTGGGGTGACGAGGATAGACTGAATGCGCGCGGACTGGACGAGCTACTAGAGCTTTACGTTCGCTATCACAGCGAAGCGGAAAAGGACGAGAAGGTTGCCGCCGAGGCGCGCGAGTGGTCCAAAAAGATAGAGAGCGGCGACCCGTACGCGGTGGGACTTTTCGAGCGGTTCAAGGCGATAACGCTCGAGCAGGCTAAAAAGGTTTATAAACGCCTTAACATTGAGTTTGACAGCTACCTCGGCGAAAGCTTTTACGTGGACAAGGTGCCTGCCGTCGAAAAGAAGCTTGAGCAAAAAGGTTTGCTTAAGATAAGCGACGGCGCGGAGATTGTGGAGCTGTCGGACGACATGCCGCCCGCGCTTATACGGCGCAGTGACGGCGCGTCGCTGTACATTGCGCGCGATCTTGCCGCGGCGTACTACCGCCACGAAAACTATAACTTTGATAAATGCCTGTACGTAGTAGCAAGCCACCAGGCGTTGCACTTTAAACAGCTTTTTAAGGTGCTGGAGCTTTTGGGCGAAAAATGGGCGGGCGACATGATCCACGTAAGCTTCGGCATGGTGTCGGTGGAGGGCATGGCGTTGTCCACGCGAAAGGGCAATGTTTTGTATCTTAGCGACGTGCTGGATTCTGCGGTGGAAAAGGCGGCGGCTATCATTGCCGAGCGCAATCCCGATTTAAACGACAAGTCGCGCGTTGCTGAAAGCGTGGGCGTGGGCGCGGTCGTGTTCGGCGCGCTGTACGACGGAAGGCAAAAGGACAAAAACTTCTCTCTGGAAGCCGCGCTTAACTTTGACGGCGAAACAGGCCCGTATGTTCAGTACACGCACGCGCGCTGTCGCTCAGTGCTTTCTAAGGCAGGGTATAGTAAATCGCAAAAGGTGGATTATAGCTTGCTTACGGACGACGAGGCTTACGACGTGGTTAAGCTGCTCGCGGATTTTGACGAGAATATTCTTTCCGCCGCGGTCAAGTACGAGCCGTCCGTCGTGTCGCGCAGGCTTGTAAAAATCTGCCAGGCGTTTAACAGATTTTACAATGCGGACAGAATTATGTGCGGCGGCGAGACAGAAAAGGCGAGGCTGGAGCTTACTCTCCGCGTTGCCGACGCGCTTAAGTGCGGACTTATGCTTGTCCTGCTTGACGCGCCTGAAAAAATGTAGAGAATGCAGAATCGGCGAGCGAAAATGCTCGCCGTTTCTTTTTAAGCAAGAAATGGTAATAGATTGTTAGATAAGAGATAAGAAATAAGAGATAAAAGATAATAATAAAAGCGGTTGGCAATATATCGTAATTATTATCTCTTATCTATTCTTTTAGGCGCGCCGGCGCCGCTCAGAAAGTATATCCGTCGTCGCGCCTGCAATGATTGTAATTATTATTGTTGTTGTTATCGTTATTGTTGTTTTGCGCGTTCATCAACAGAAACATCAATATAAGCTGATTGATGTTTTCCGTGCCGCCGCCGTTTTCCATCATCAATATTATCATTAAAAGATTAAAGATACTGTCCTGCATAAATGTTCCTCCACGTCCTCGACAAAAGTGTATATGCGAAATTTGTCGAAAGTGTTACGGTATTTTATATATTCGGTTTTTTTCGCGCTTTGTCCAAAATTTTCGGCGTTGACAAATGCCGTCATATATGATATATTGCTCATATGAACACGTTGCTATTGGACAGTCTTACCGCCGCCAAGGTCGAAAAAAGCTTGCCGCGCTCTTCCGGGCTTATTGCGCTTTCGACATTTTTCGGCGCGCTGTCGGACGTGACGCGGCTGAAGATTCTTTCCGCGCTGACTGTTTCCAAAATGTGCGTAAACGATCTTGCGGTAGTTACCGGGCTTAATCAGACAACAGTGTCGCACCAGCTGCGTATACTACGTGACGCGCGCATTGTGGAAAGTGTGCGTCAAGGCAAAGTGATTTTTTACTCCGTGACCGCCGACGTTCCCGGCATTATGAATACCGCCGTCCGCGCCATCATGGCAAACGAATTTTAACCGAGGAGAACCGTTGTGATTATTACCGAAAAATGGGACGAAAAGCTGTCCGCCGAATACTCTAAGCCGTACTTTAAAACGCTTATGGAATCGGTCGACCGCGAGTACGCGCGCTACTCCGTATATCCGCCGCGCGACCGCATTTATGCCGCGCTGCAGCTTGTGGACTACGACAAGGTGCGCGTTGTCATTCTCGGTCAGGACCCCTACCACGGCGCCGGACAGGCCAACGGGCTCGCCTTTGCGGTCAACAACGGCGTAAAGATGCCGCCGTCGCTTGTGAATATCTTTACCGAGATCAAATCCGACTTGGGCGTTCAGCCGGATAGCGACACCTCGCTTATCGGCTGGGCAAATCAGGGCGTGCTTCTACTTAACGCGTCTTTAACCGTCCGTGCCGGCGAGGCGCAGTCCCACGCAAACTTCGGTTGGCATAACCTCACCGACGCGGTCATCAGTTCGCTTAACGACAGAAAAACGCCGGTTGCGTATATACTTTGGGGCATGAGCGCCAGAGAAAAAACCAAGCTGATTGACAGCCGCAATTTTATTGTAGCTTCCGCGCACCCCAGTCCGCTCTCCGCTTACCACGGCTTTTTCGGTTCCAAGCCCTTCTCCAAGGTGAACAGCTGGCTTGAAGCAAACGGCATGCCGCCCGTCTACTGGCAGATGACGGGCAGATTCGAGCTTGCCGATTACTACAAAAATTCGCACAAGATCAACAGAGCGTAGTTGTAAATATAATTATTAGCGCTTTATCCGCTGTAACAAAAGCAGCGGATATTTTTTTGCGTGTTTGCGCGAAAAAGGTGAGTATTATGTTCTTTCGACATTGAATAAGTGTTTTTGTCGAAAACATCGGGTATTACAAAAATTCGACAATGTCGAAAATGTGTAATAATCGGCAGTTTCGACAAGAGCCGATATGCGCTGTGCCGCCGAACATTAATGTTGACAACACCGCGGCTTTATGATACAATAGCATTATGGACGAACAGAACAACAACAATTTAAATGACAACACCGAAGCGACGGAAACCGATTATCCGATAAGCGATTTAATGCTGCCGCGTGATAAGCTGCCGCGCATTGAGATTGAGGGCGGTCTGCCTAACCATGCCGAAAAGACTAACCGCGTAGATGGCGGCGCAGACGGCAAAACGGCAAAAAAGTCCGATAACAAGTTTGTCTGGATTGTGATTATTGTCATGACGGTAATGTGTCTTGCCGTCGGGATTTGTTCGTCCGTGATCACCGCGCGGCTTGTGCAAAAGGGCATGAAACCCAATGAGATAAAAACGACCGGCGAGATTCAGCAAAACATTGCCGCCGTCGTTGCGGCGCGAAAGGATAATATAGTGGAGGTGCGGTGCGGCATCGGCGGTAACACGCTCAACGGCAGCGGAATAGTTATGAAGCGCGACGGCCGAAATGCGATTGTTGTAACTAACACCCACGTCATAATCCGTTATGTGGATAATCCCGCCGCGGTGCCGCTTGTGCGCTTTGCCGGTTACGACCAATATTTTGTAGCCGAACTGCTTGGCTATGACGGACATTACGATATTGCCGTGCTTTCCGTTGCGGTTGACGACGATCTTGTTATTTACGATATAGACGGCAGCTCTGTCGTCTCGCCGGACGTCGGCTTTAACGAGGGTGATTACATGGTGTCCATAGGCAACGCCATGAGCATGGGCATTGCCTCATATGACGGAACAATCTCGCGCAAGAGCGAGCTGCTCGAGTGCAGCGAGCTGTTTCCCGAAAAGACAAACCAAACCAAAAAGACCGTGCCCGTGTTCCGCACAACCGCCGTCATAAACGCCGGCATGAGCGGTGGCGGCGTGTTTGACATGAAGGGCAGGCTTGTGGGCCTCGGCACGTACAGGATGAGCGTCTCGGGCGAAGTAAATACGGAAGGCGGCTCGTCAACGTCAGCCGTGGAGGATACCGGCTTTGCCACGCCAATGTCCATTGTTTATCCCGTGTATAAGCGCATACTTAGCAGCGGTGACGGCAGAGATGTCGGGCTGTTTACCGTGCGGACGGAAAGGACCGATTCCGCCATAGGAATGGTGAGCTTGCCCATGCTCGGCTTTAACTGCGAATACAAAAAGGGCAAGCTTGTAGTGCAAACGGTCAGTACGGACGGCGGAGTTCGCTCCGGCGATATAATTACCAAAATAGGCGATAAGGCCGTTACAGACGATATTTGCGAGGCTACGGGCGCGTTTTTAAGATATCACCGTACAGGATCGGGCAACACGCTTAAGCTAACCGTGCTTCGCGGAAATACGTCCGTTACCGTCACGTACAACGAATTCCGCTATGCGATTTAACCGAAAGCTGTTTATGGTTTTTGCGGCGACGGTCGCTGCGTCTATGATTTTGTGCGGCTGCGGCGGCGACATAACTTCGCCCGACATCAAGCCGCATCTTGTCCCTGCGACCGGTCACGCCGTGCCGATAGACGGGTTTGAGCCCTTTGTCATGCCCGGTGTTTTCGGTGAGCTGTCTGTCGCACAATACCGCGAGCGCGTGGAGCTGTTATATAATACGGTGGTGTACGACGGCAAAAAGCCGGTGTTTTCCGCGTCCGACCCTATAGCGCCCATATACGACGCGGCGCATAAATTTTTGGCGACATACATTCACGACGACTGGGGGGACAACCGCGAGGTCAACACCGTCCATGCCATTCACGACTTTTTGATTGCAAGCACCGACTACGACTTTGAGTTGTATGGGTCGTATCAAGCGAGCGGCGCAGACTATTCGAGCGATCCCGCGTTTTATATAGACGGCGTGCTGGTAAACGGCAGAGCGGTCTGTGACGGGCTTGCGAGGACGTTTAACTTTTTGTGCGCTATGGAGGGGCTGCAGAGCGCTCGCGTAACAGGCTCGTTTGCCTCGGCGCTCCACGCCTGGAACAAGGTGAAGATAGGCGAGCAGTGGCTGAACGTGGACGTCACCTCGGACGCCGTGCATTACACCCTTGGCGGCAAGGCGTACAAGCAGATTGCGCACGGCTTTATGCTTATAAGCGACGAAACATTAAGAAGCTTTGAACCTAACGGTCACGACTTTGTGCAAACGCCGTTTACCTCGAGCATAGATTACGATTACTTTTCCGGCGAGGTAGTGACCGTCGGCGAAAAAAGCTATTCGCGCGTGGTGAAGTCCCAAGTCGAGCTCAACACTATATTTTCCGCCGTGTCCGCGCAAAAGGGCAAGATAGGCAAGTTGGAGCTTAAACTGGATTTTCCGGGCAAAACGCAGGTCAACGGCACCGATATGTATACCGCCGAAATAAAGCAAGCCTACGGCAAGGTGAAAAACGTGGGCTTTGACCTAAGCGGCGGCAATATTCCGTACTTTAGGTTCCCTAACGGCGTTTACTTATTCCTGATTTATAAATAATGAAAAGGTCACGCTTTTCAAGCAAAAAGAGTAGCATTATCAACGTAAAGCTACTCTTTTAATATTTTTAATGCTTATTTATAATGCTTAATTCTCCAGCAGCGCGCAGAGATCGCCGACGGTTACGATTTTGTCCATTACGTCGTCGTCAAGAGTTTTGCCGGTTTCGGACTCCAGGCTGAACATGAGTTCCATAAGCGCGAGCGAATCGGCGTGCAGGTCGTCCTTGAAAGAGGTGGTAGGGGTGATCTTGCTTGCGTCTATTCCAAAGTATTCGGCAAGCTCGTTTTGGATTTTTTCAAACATGGTTTATTTCTCCTTGAGATTAATATTACTTGTTCGAGCGCGGCTCGTTGCAAACTAAAACTTCTTCTTTAATACAGCGCCTTCCGCGGCGGTGGTGACTGCGTTTTGGTATCTTAACAGCCAGCCGGTTGCGGTGGGGTCTTTGGGGCGCAGTTTTTTCTGTCTGGACTGAAGTTCCTTGGCGGGGACTTCAAGCGAAATCTTTCCGCCCGCGATGTCTATTTTTATTATGTCGCCGTCCTTGACGAGCGCCAGCTTTCCGCCGTCCGCCGCCTCGGGGGTGACGTTGCCCACTACTATTCCGCGCGTAGCGCCGGACACTCTGCCGTCCGTCACTATGGCCACGTCCTTTTCAAGCCCCATGCCGATAACCGCCGCAGGTGCGGAGACCATTTCGCGCATGCCCGGCCCGCCCTTGGGC
>JAFLVH010000025.1:0-11328 GCA_022508365.1 Clostridiales bacterium
CCATCCGCGCGGTTTTTATATCCACCGTCTGATTATCTATCGACAAAAACCCTACTTTCATCTATGCTAATCCTCCAAAACAACCTTGTTCCTTAAAATGTAATGAATGCCCGAAGTGACGGTAAGCACGGTAGCGAGTAAAAGAAGCGCAAAGCCGCCGTAAAAGAATACAATGCCGGCAAGCTCGTTCCACACTACAAAGTCCGCCACGGGAAGAAGCGCAAAAAGCGCCATCATCTGCACAACCGTCTTAATCTTGCCGAACATGTCCGCCGCAAGCACCACCTGCTTATCAGCGGCTATTGTGCGGAAAACGCTTATCATAAGCTCGCGCGACAGTATCATCATCGTGCAAACCGCTATTATTATAGTGTAGACATTTGCAGGCTGCACAATAGGCTCCGTGACGCAGATTGCTACAAGCGAACACGCTATTATCATCTTGTCGGCTATTGGGTCGATAAATTTGCCGAAGTTGGTAACAAGGTTGTTTTTGCGCGCAAGATAACCGTCAAAAAAGTCGGTCAGGCATGCAAAAAAGTAGACGAGAGCGGCAGCAAGCCTGTGTCCCTCGAACTCGACAAAAAACAAAACTATAAGTACGGGTATCATCAGCATTCTGATGACAGTAAGAATATTGGGTATATTCTTTTTCATTTATTATCGCCTCCAACCCTGCCGTATAGGTCGTAATTAGTGTTGCGCGTGATGAGCACATTATAGACCCTGCCCACCTCTACGCCGTTGCCGGAAAAGTACACCACGCCGTCCACGCCGGGCGTTTGGAACTCCGTTCTGCCGACAAACTTGTTTTTGTCAAAGTCTACGTCCTCGTAGATTACGCGCAAGGTTTTTCCCACCTGCTTCATGTTAAACTGCTTAGTTGCCTCCGCGCACACCCTGCCGAGCGCGTTTACGCGCTTTATCTTTTCCGCCTTGCTCACCTGCCCGGGCAAGAAAGCGGCAGGAGTTCCGTCCTCCTTGGAATAGGCAAACACGCCTGCATATTCGGGTTTGACCTTTTTTACAAACGCCAAAAGCTCGTCGAATTCCTTTTGCGTTTCGCCGGGGAACCCGACCATAAGCGTTGTACGCACCACTATTCCGCGCGAATGCAGCTTGTTAATCAATCTTTCTATCGACGCACGGTTTGTCTTTCTGTTCATAAGCTTGAGTATCTTATCCGAACAGTGCTGAACCGGAATGTCGATATACTTGGCAATTCTCTCCGACGCAGCTATTTTGTCTATTAGCTCGTCGGTTATTTGTTCGGGATAGCAGTACAAAAGCCGTATCAATACAGGCAGTTTTTCAAGCTCGGAGAGAAGCTCCAAAAGCGACGAACCTATATCGCAGCCGTAACGCGATACGTCCTGCGCGACGAGAATAATCTCCTTTACTCCGCTTTCGGACAGCTTTTTTGTCTCTTCTACGATGTCCGCAAGCGGGCGCGATCTGTATCCGCCGCGTATGGACGGAATGGTGCAAAACGTGCATTTGTTGTTGCAGCCTTCCGCAATTTTAAGATACGCCACATGCGGATATGTGGTGAGAAGCCGTCCGCAGTTTTCGGCGTCGTAATACGCGCTTTCCGTGTACTCGGCATTTCGCGTGGCAGCCTGCTCGTCTTCCAGTGCGCCGCGCACAACGTCCACTATGTTCTCATAATCGAACGTGCCTAAAAACGCGTCCACCTCGGGCAATTCCTTTATTAGCTCGTCACGGTACTTTTGCGGCAGACAGCCTGTAACTATAAGTCTCTTGCACTTGCCGGATTTTTTGAGCTGTGCGTAAGACAAAATGGTGTCTATACTCTCCTCGCGCGCGCTCTCTATAAACGCGCAGGTGTTGACGATTATCACGTCGGCATCCTCTGCATCGCTAACGGCAAAGCCGCCGCGCACCAGACGGTACAGCATATGCTCGGTGTCTATTCTGTTTTTGTCACAGCCGAGTGAAATAACCGCAACGTTTTCCATTTGTTTTCTCCGCTCGTAAAGGTTAATGTCAATTATCGTCGATGTTGCGACCGAATATATCCTTGTATTCTTCCTCCGTCATAAGCACGTCGCGCGGCTTGCTGCTGCTTATGAGCGGACCTATATAACCGAGCTGCTCCAGTCCGTCTATTATGCGCGCGGCTCTGGCGTAGCCGATGGAAAATCTGCGCTGAACAACGGTGGTGGATATCTGCTTTGCTTTGATGGCAAGCGCCATGACCTGCGGCGACAGCGCGTCCAGCTCGCTGTTTCCGCCCACGCCGCCGGCGCCGCCCGCTCCGCCGCCGCCCGAAACGTACTTTTCGGCGTCCTCGTCAAAGTCGCACTCGTAATGCTCGCGCATGTAGTTGACTACGGAAAGCACCTCCTCGCCGCTGACAAACGAGCCCTGAACACGCCGAGGCGCGTAGGCGTCCTGCGGATAGAACAGCATATCGCCGTTGCCGGTTAGCGCTTCCGCACCCATTACGTCCATTATGATACGGGAGTTTATAGCGTCGGGGACCTTAAACGCGATGCGGCTTGTTAGGTTGGCCTTTATCGTGCCGGTGATTACGTCGTTGGACGGACGCTGCGTAGCCACAATAAGGTGAATACCGCAAGCGCGCGCAAGCGCCGCAATACTGCTTATCCTGGTCTCTATCTCGCCCGCCACCGACGATTGCATGAGGTTGGCAAGCTCGTCGATTATTATTACAATGTGCGGCAGCTTGCTCAATTTTCCGCTGACAACGTCGGGAAGATTGTTGTATTCGGACAGCTGAGAGCACATATACTTTTGCATAACGGTATAGCGTCTGTTCATTTCGTTATCCGCCCACTTAAGCGCGTTGAGCGCCTCGGTAGGCTCGGTAACTGTCTTTTCAAACAGCATGTGCGGCATGCCGCGGAACTTACTAAACTCAACGCGTTTAGGGTCGATGAGGATTAGACGCATATCTTCCGGACTCGCCTTGTACAGTAAGCTGACTATAAGACTGTTGAGTCCCGCCGATTTACCGCTGCCAGTCTGACCTGCAATAAGTAAGTGCGGTATCTTTTCCAAATCGCATACGACAAGCTCGCCGCCTATATCCTTGCCGACGGAGAACACCATCTTGGATTTGTGCTTAATAAACGCGGGCGACATAACCACCTCGCGCAGTCCGACAATGGATTTTTTTGTATTGGGCACCTCTATACCTACGGCGCGCTTGCCGGGTATGGGCGCTTGCACGCGCACGCCGCTGATTGCGGCAAGCTCGTACGCAATGTCCGCAGTGTGCGCTTCTATAGACTTGACCGAGGTGCCGGACGGAACGTCCATCTCGTATCTTGTGACCTGCGGTCCCGGCACTATATTAATTACGTTGACTTGAGTCTTTAAAAACCGCGACACAACCTCTTCCAGTCTTCTCGCGTTGGCGTCCAATTCCTCTTGAGAGGCGTCCTCGGACTCGTATATTTTGAGCAGGTCGTACGGCGGCGTCTTGTAATTGTAATGCTTGTATTGCTTTGAATCGGACAATACTACGGTCTCCTCCGCCTGCTTCTGTAGCACGCCCTCTATGGTCATTTGATTTTCTATCGGCGCGCTGCTCTTTCTCTGTTTGGGCTGCTTGACCGGCTTTTCCGGCTCATCCGCCGCAACGTACATTCCGGATAAATCCTCGCCGGTAAACACGTCGCCGCCGTCAAAACCCCGTTCGGATAGGTCAACCGCCGGCTCGTCCGATATGACAAGCCCAGTCGCATTGAGTATGCCGTCGTCCTGATTGTCGGCGCTTATATCCTCAATCCCCGAATCAAGCGACTCAATATCAAGCGGCTCGTTGCCCATGAGTATCTCCTCCTGCTCGGGCACAGGATCGTCATTGCCGCTTGCATTGTTGTTTATTTCGTCATTTGCGTTGAAGATATCGTCCGGCTTGAACCTTTCGGTCTCAAGCGGCGGAACGTGCGCAGGGACTTCCGTCATGCCGCCAAGCTCACGCAAAATCTCGTCATCGGCGGACATGGATATAGGCTCCGGCGCAACGGGCTGAACAGACTGAACAGGCTGCACCGGGGGCTGTACGGGTTGAATATTTTGTACGGGAGGCTGAACAGGCGCAACAGGCTGAACAGGTTGAACAGGCGGCATTCCTGTGCCTCTGAAGCCGTCCGTAATAGGCTCTACATATTCCACGTTTCTGTTGGTTGAAGGCATGCCGAACGAGGGCCTATGGAAGTCGCTGCCGCTTAGGATGGGCTCGCGCATGGGCTCGGGCGGCGTTTCCCGCACGGGATGCTCGTCCACAAAATTTTCTATGCCGACGTCGTTGAAAGTGATGTTTCTGTGCACAGGAAAGCACAGTGCGTCAAGATTGCCGGGCGTACCGTCATAGTCCACGCGGCGCGGCATATCCATGCTTTGCACGTCGCTTAAAACGCGCTCCGCAGGCTCCATGTACTCGGGTATTGGCGCAGGCGCAGGCTGTGCAGGCTGTGCAGGCTGAACAGGCGCAACAGGCTGAACAGGTTGAACAGGCTGTTCGGGCGCAGGCTTGGACTCGCGGAATCCCTCCACGGACTGGCGCAAAATCTCGTCTCTGTCGCTGTAAATCTGCTTGCGCGCAAGCTCGGACTTTGTGGTGTGCTCGGGCTCGTTAAACACCGTTTTTTCGCGGTAGTCGCTTACCCTGCGCGTATTGTCGGTGGGGATATCGGACGCAGAGCCCGTCTCCACGCTTATCTCTGCGGTGCCGCGTTCGATCATGCCGGTGAACAGCCCCGGAGGAGGCGTTGCGTCTATAACCATTTGCGGCTGAGCGGGTGCGGCAGGAGCAGCAGGTGCAGGCGCTTCCTCTTGCGGCGCCTTATCTTTTCGGTTTTTAGTAAAAACGCGAATCTTGCTAAACGCCGACGTCATAAGCATGATGTCCAAAATAAGCGCAAGCGACATAATAATATACGTTGCGATTTCGGTTATCAGCGCCTTTAATCCAAACGCCAAAAGCCCCATAATAATTCCGCCTGCGGAATATTTAGCGGCATAAGTGGACTCTATATAATCGGAAAAACTCTTGTTCAAAAACGAATGCGTGGAAGCAAGCTGAAAAATTACCAGGCCGAAAACAATAGCGAGCGCAATGCCCACAACCATCTTGGTTTCCGCTTCCACTTTTTTGCCGATCATGATAAATATGCCGAGCAAAAGAGTGGCAACAAGCATCGGGTAAGACGCCAATCCAAACACGCCCAACAGCACACCGAAAATAGCCTCGCTAAAGATGCCGAGGATCGGCTTAATGACTATACAAAGCAACAGAAAAGCGGAGATGACGATTAGCGTCACTCCGAGAATATCGCGATTTCCGTTGTCAACCTTTACCTTTTTCTTTTTATTTTTGCTGTGTGCCACCTGTACTGCCCTCTTCTGCCATAAATGAATAGAATATATAATTGCGGATACTTCGACGCAATATCAATTATATCATAACCCGCTCTTTATTTCAAGGCTTTTGACGCAAAAAATTATTTCCGACAAAAAAAATTTGCCGCGACGGAAAAAATCCCTCACGGCAACATAAAATTATGTACTGCGCTTGATAAAAAAAAGCTCAACTGTCTTTAATTCCGATTTAATTCTTTTTGTCCTTTAACGAATAGCCGGTTTTTGCGGACAGACCGTTTTGGCGGTCGTAGTTTTCCTTGTTCTTTTTTAGGTAAATCTCAAACAGCTCGTCGCTTGTCATGCCGCTGTCAATGCACATGCCCAAAAAGAAGTGCAGTACATCCACAATCTCCTCTTTAAGCTTGGCTTCGTCAATCTCCGTGGCGTTTTTCCACCATTTATATTTGGCTTCTTCCACCACCTCGCCCAGCTCCACCATGAGTGCAAGCGCTTTTTTGCACACCCACTCGCCTTGCGTATAATTTAGGTTGCGCTGTTCGCGTATGTATGCGTCGAGGCCCTTTTGCATTCTGAAAAGAACGTCAAGCTTGTCCTCGGTCTTTACTTCTTCTTCGGTTTTCATAAATATCACACTCCGTTGTAAATGTCTATTATTTTTGCGGAAGGCTTTTTGCCCGCATACGCAAAGGTCGGTTTTTCTGTGAAAATCTTTTGCGCCATATTGTTTATCTTTTCCGGCGTGACAGCCTCAATCTCCTTAATGAGCTTGTCTATATCGTAGGTAAGCCCTGCCATCACACGCCAGCGAAGCAGTGCGAGCATGTAGTTCATGGGATTTTCCTTGCTGAACAGCGAAGTCACCTTAAGCTGCATTTTTGCCTTTTCGGTTTCCTCCTCGGTTACGCCGTTTTTAAGAATTAGGTCTATTTCGTTTTTGACCGCGGCGACGGAGCTTTCCACATTGGACACGTTTACGTTCAGATTGACGGAAAAAAGCCCGTTTGTTCTGCCGTACCAGGGCGATGAATATACGCTGTACACAACCCCCATCTTTTCGCGCAAGCGCTGAAACAGCCTTGAGCTCATGCCGCTTCCAAGTATGCAGTCGAGCGAAGCGAGCGTAGACGTACATTCGTCCGCAAAAGTCAGCGCGGGGAAAGCAATGGATATTTCCGACTGCTCGTAATCGTGAATGTATTCGCCGTAGCCGCCCAAATATTCTTGTTTTTTCAGAACGCGCGGCGCTGTGTAATTTTGCGACACGTAAGACGCCATGTGTTTTTCCACAAGCTCCAAAGCCTGCGCTTCCGTTATGTTGCCCACAAAGCCCACCACCGTGTTGCTAGGCAGATAGTTTTGTGCTTTGTATTCCAAAATATCCGGCTTGTTAAAACGCTTGACGTTGTTTTTTGTGCCCAATATTTCCATGCCGAGCGACCCACTGCCGAACGCCGTCTTGTACAGCACGTCGTAACACACGCCGTCCGGCTCGTCGCGGCTCATGTTTATCTCTTCCAGTATGACCTTGCGCTCGCGGTCGAGCTCCTCTTGCGCATACGCCGCGTTGAGGAACAGGTCTGACAAAATGTCAAAGCATTCGCCAAGCTTTTCGTCAATCGACTTAAAGTAAAAGCATGTGTATTCCTTGCCGGTAAACGCATTGTACGCCGCGCCGGCACGGTCGAAGCGCGACACTATTTCCGCCGCCGTGCGCTTGTCTGTACCCTTAAACTGCATATGCTCGATAAAGTGCGATATGCCGTTGTTCTCCTTTGTTTCAAAACAGCTTCCGGCGCCTACCATTATCCCTGCGGTTACAGACCTTAACGCAGTATTGGGCTCTACTATTACCGTCAGTCCGCTGTCGTATGTCTTTACTGTCATGTTTCTCCTTTAAGTGTAATTGATTTTACACTATGTCGCTTTCCAAAACCTCGCTGACGGGCGCGACTTTAAGCCCTGCCTCGGATATCGCCTGTAAAATCTTTTCCAGCGCCTTTACCGTGCTGTCCGTGGGGTGCATCAAGATAAGATCGCCGCCCTTGATGTTTTTTACGGCGCGCTTATATATCAATTCGCTGTCGTGGTCGCGCCAGTCTATCGTGTCGCGCGTCCACATGACCGAGCGGTACCCCAGCTCCTCCGCCACCGCCAAAGCGGTTTCGCCGAACGAGCCGGACGGCGGCGCAAAAAGATTCATGTCTATGCCGAGCACGTCCTTTACAGCGTCGTGCGCCGAGGTTATCTCCTTGCGGTTGTACGCGGCGTCCAACTTTTTGTGGTCCTTGTGATAGTAGCCGTGATTGCCTATTTCGTGCCCGTCATCCGCGATCTGCTTTAACGTGTCGGGATTGGCAACTACCCACGAGCCGCCGACAAAAAAGGTTGTTTTAACATTGTACCTTTTAAATATGTCGAGCATGGGCGCAATAAATTCCGTTCCCCAATACACGTTGACCATCAGCGACACCTTGGTAGCAGACTTGCCCGAATATATAGGCTGCCGACCGGACGCGCTAACCCTCTCTGCGCCTGCGTTGACGGAAAGCGCCACCACAATGCCAACTGTGGCACATATCACTATGTTGCCCAAAATACGAAAAAACTTTACCCCTGACCGCGACATATAAACACCTTAGGCTCATACTTGTGGGTTATAACAAAAGCCGCAAGACCACAGCTTAAAAAGCGTTTGTTCGGTTTTGCGGCTTTTTGCCACTAAAGCCCTATGGCATTATATTTATCGAATTAGGAATTAAGAATTAAGAATTAAGAATTATCGATGAAATAGCTTAACTTTTTTAATTGGAAAGCTTCACCGCCAAACTCCCAACTCTTAACTCTACACTCTGAACTGCTTATTAGTCTTTCTTTTCGTGACGGGGCTTTTTGTCGCCTTTATGCTCGCCGCGCGGACGGTCGCCGTGCGGACGGCGAGGCTTGCGCTCGCGCTCTTCGCCCTCGTTTTCGCCCTCGGGCGCCTTTTCAATCGGGTCGCCGCTCAGCTTTTCGAGCAGCTTAAGGTCAATCTTGCCTTGCTTGGTGAAGCTTACCACTTCCACCTTGACGAGGTCGCCCTCTTTGAGCACTTCGGACACGGCGTTAAGACGTTTGCCCACGTACTTGCCGAGCTTGGCAATGTGGATCATGCCGTCGCGGCCGGGAGCAAGCTCAACAAACGCGCCCAATTCGTCGCGCACAGTCACAACGGGACCGGTGTAAACGTCGCCGATTTCGGGGTCTTTTACGATATTGAGAATTATCTCTTTTGCCTTTGCAGTCATCTCTTGATCTACGCCGGCAATAAACACTCTGCCGTCTTCCTCGATATCGATCTTGACGCCGGTCTCGTCCACAATCTTGTTGATGGTCTTGCCGGACTTGCCGATGACGTCGCCGATCTTTTCCGGATCAATGGTGAACATGATGATCTTAGGCGCATACTGCGAAAGCTCGGGGCGCGGCTTGTCGAGTACTTCAAGCATTTTGCCGAGTATATGCAGTCTGCCAACGCGCGCCTGTTCGAGTGCGGTGCGAAGAATCTTTTCGTCAATGCCCTTGATCTTAATATCCATCTGAATGGCGGTGATGCCGTGCTCGGTGCCCGCTACCTTAAAGTCCATGTCGCCGAGGAAGTCCTCAAGGCCCTGAATATCGGAAAGGATTGCAAGGCGGTTTTTGGCGTCGTCCTTGATAAGACCCATGGCTATACCGGCAACCGGCGCCTTGATGGGCACGCCTGCGTCCATAAGCGACAGCGTGGATCCGCAAACGCTCGCCTGCGAGGTGGAGCCGTTGGACGAAAGAATCTCCGACACGACGCGAATGGTGTAAGGGAATTCCTCCTCGGACGGGATGACGGGCTCAAGAGCGCGCTCTGCAAGTGCGCCGTGGCCTATCTCACGCCTACCGGGCGCGCGGAGCGGTTTTGCTTCGCCAGTCGAATACGGCGGCATATTATATTGGTGCATATAGCGCTTGCTGTCCTCTTCGTCGAGGTTGTCAAGTTTTTGCGCGTCGCTCGAAGTGCCGAGCGTGCAGATGGAAAGTGCCTGCGACTGGCCGCGTGTGAACACCGCCGAACCGTGCGTGCGCGCAAGCACACCCACTTCGCACCAGATATCGCGAATGTCCGTGGTCTTGCGGCCGTCGGGACGAATGCCCTTGGATAAAATCTTTTCGCGCACCTTCTCCTTGGTCATGTAGTAGAGGGTGTCGCCTATCTCGCGCTCACGGCCTTCAAACTGCTCTTTAAAGTGCTCCATGACTTCGGCCTGAACGGCGTCCTGACGCTCCTGACGCTCCGACCTGTCAAAGGTGTCAAGCGCTTTGTCGAGCTTTTTGTCCGCGTACTTGCGAACAGCCGCGTCCACGTCCTCGCCGATGTGGTAAAGCTCGACGTCAAGCTTTTTCTTGCCGACCTTCTTGACGATTTCGTTGATGAACTTGACCTGTTTTTTAATCTCCTCGTGCGCAAAAAGTATGCCGCCGAGCATTTGCTCTTCCGACACCTCATTAGCGCCTGCTTCCACCATCATTATGGCGTCGGCGGTGCCGGAGACGTATACGTGCATTGTGCTCTTGGCGCGCTGTTCGTTGTCGGGATTGATTACGTACTGACCGTCCACACAGCCGACCACAACCGAGCCGGTGGGGCCCATAAACGGTATGTCGGATATGGAAAGAGCGATCGAGCTGCCCAGCATGCCGAACACTTCGGGCGGAATGTTGGTATCCACCGAAAGCGCCGTCGCTACAACCGACACGTCGTTGAACAAGCCTTTGGGGAAGAGCGGACGGATGGGTCTGTCGATAAGGCGAGACGTAAGGATTGCCTTGTCGCTGCCCCTGCCCTCACGGCGTTTAAAGCTGCCCGGAATCTTGCCGATTGCATACAGCTTTTCTTCAAAGTCTACTCCGAGCGGAAAATAATCCATGCCCGGGCGGGGCGCTGCCGCCATAGTCACGTTGGTCATGACAACCGTATCGCCGCAGCGAATAATACACGAGCCGTTAGCTTGTCCCGCATACTTACCGGTTTCTACCGTGACCGTGCGCCCTCCGATTTCTGTTTGGAAAACATTGCATTCCATTTTTATATTTCTCCTAAATTAATAATGCCTAAAATAATAACGCCTATAATTGCGAAAATCCAAACGCCGTAGTTTTGAGATAGTTTGACACCTATGGAGCGCAGTCGTACTTAAATTCGTACGTCAAGCGACATAGTGGACAAAATATCCAAAAATCCGGCGTTTGCAACAAAAGAGGTGTGCAAAACAGCACACCCCTTTTGTGTCGGTGTTACTTACGCAATTCGAGTTTGGCAACCAGGCTGCGGTATCTTTCGATGTCGATTTCTTTAAGATAGTTGAGCTGGCTGCGACGGCTACCTACCATCTGCAAAAGTCCGCGGCGCGAGTGGTGATCCTTGTGGTGGGTCTTAAGGTGTTCGGTAAGATGATTGATGCGCCATGTGAGGAGTGCTATCTGAACCTCGGGACTGCCCGTGTCACCCTCGTGTGTTGCGTACTTGGCGATGATTTCCGCCTTGATCTGTTTGTCCATTTTTTACCTCCGACAAATTGAATTCGCCTTAAACCCAGAACTGCGTGGAGAGCGCACTACCGAGAATAAGGTATTTTAAAGAGTATAGCATACCGATTTTGCCTTTGTCAATCGATTTACTGTCATTCTCAAAACAATTGTTATGTGCAGTTGTTATGTCGTCGGTTGGAGCATATAAGCAAGCCGGAATCGATATTCCTACTTTTCCTAATTCTGTACATGATATATTCTCCTTTTTTATAAATCATAAGTTTTTTTGGGCGGTGCCCCGAGATAAATGCACGAAAAAATCTCTACGTTCATTGTATCGCCGTATTCAAACTCTTTCATAGAAATAAGATTTAAAAACTTATCACCTTTTTTGACCGCAGGGATGTAGGTATA
>JAFLVH010000025.1:11428-22849 GCA_022508365.1 Clostridiales bacterium
ATTCTTTCCACATGCTCGTCTACGGTATAATCGCTTACGCGCTGACCTCTGATTAGCACTGCAAGCGTTACCGTAATTAAAACAAGTATCACGCCGAGAATGATTAGTGTTCTTTTCCTTCTCTTTTCCATAAATACTCCGTTGGTAACTTAAAACAAAATGACCGAGCTGTACTATCGCTCGGTCGCCTTTGACTGATTTTATCAACTGTATAAAATATACGCTAACATATATATATTTTTGTTATTATATCATGTTACATTCTTTTTGTCAATACCTTTCGGAAAATTCCTATGCCGTTCAACCTTCAAAAAAGTATTTTAACCTTAATGGCGCGAACGCGCCTTAACTCTGAACTCTTAACTCATAACTCTTAACTAAATTTTCATATCCCCTCGCTTTATCCAGCCCTTTTTGCGCATGAGCTCGGATACGAGAAGCGCCACCGCCGCAGGGACTATAATATAGCACACCAGTACCGCAATAAGCACATACCACCAGGCAATGCCGTTGTCTATGGACGTCATAAAGGTCTGTATTACGCCGACAAGCCCTGCCGTGCCCATGCCGCTGCCCGTAGCGTCGCACATAATCTTGAACGCCGCGCTGGATAGCGGACCTGCTACCGCGGACGCCGCCACCGCGGGAATGAGTATTCGCGGATTTTTGCCTACGTTGGGGATTTGCAGCATGCTTGTTCCTATGCCCTGCGACACCACTCCGCCCCATCTGTTTTCTCTAAAGCTCGCCACAGCAAAGCCAACCATGTGCGCGCAACACCCGGCGCACGCCGCCGCCGCACCTATACGTGCGTTATAAATAAGCTCGGGCGTGTTGATTAGCGTGGAATTGAATATCATTACGCCAAACGCCGCGCTGGACGTCGGAAATGTGAGAAGCAGTCCCATAACCACCGCGACGAGAATGCCGAAGGACACCGGCTCCCACCCTATCGCGAGCGACACCGCCTTGCCCAATAGCGCAAACAGCATGCCGAACGGAATACCGAGCGCAATCGCGCCCACCGTTCCGCAGGCAATAGCGCAAAGCGGCACGACAAGAATGTCCACCGGCGTTTTACCCTCGACGTGACGAGTGACCTCGATTGCCGCCACCGCCGCCACAAACGCGCCGACGGGATCGCCTATTGTTATGGAGGGGTTTGCGGACGCGCCGTAAACATGTATGCCGGACAAAGCGAAGATGTTGGTTATATTTGCGCCCACCATGCCGCATGCCGCCGCAGCAAAACTTGTCAATTTGCCCACTTTAAGGCTGTACGCGATGCCCACGCCTATGCTTGCGCCCATAAGTAGCTTTGCGATATATCCTATATAATACAGAATATTCCCAAACGCATTGTCGCCGATTAGCGAGCCTATCTGCCCTATTATTGTGCCGATAATGAGCGTGCAAAACAGTCCGAGCGCCATGCCGGAAAAGGCTTCTATAAAGTAGCGGTGTGCAAAATATTTGACCCACTCCTTAGCCGTGCGCTTTTGCGGCGCGGTCGTTTCGCTCTGTTCCGATTGCTCCGCCTGCTCCAAAGCCTCGGGCGGCGCAACGGTATCTATATTGTTTTCGGTCGTATTTTCGTCCATGCAAAAATTATATCATTGATATACCGTCATGTCAAACAAAAAAATCGGCGACACTCAATACGAGGTCACCGATTTTATGATTGTTGTTACATTAAGCGGTCATTTCCACCCAGCTTACCGTAATGTCGCCGTATTTAATAGTCATTACGCGCTTACCTTCGCTGTTTTTGCTGAACGTAATAATAAATTGATTTGCCCATGAACCCGAAGTGATATACACAGTTTGGTTGGGAGTTTCATCTGTTATTATAATATCTTGTCCTGTACTATCTTTAGGATTACTCAAGCCTGTTGAAGAATAGTATATATAAATAATCAACTTACCCGAAGAGTTCCTATATACCGAAGCATAATAGAAGGTTCTTTCGGTCCCGGTTGTGTTTGTTGCTGTAATGCCTTGTCCCGCCGCCTTTGCATCGTCAGCCGAGGCATAGCCGTATTTAATACTATCCGCTGAAGACGTACCACCTACGAAATCGGTAAGCTTATCGTCCGCTGCAGGCGGATCGGGTTCTTCAGGTCCCGGTTCTTCCGTTTGCGGATTGCCGAAAATATAGTCGGTGCCGTCAATCGTAATTTTGACGTCGATAGTGTAATTGGGATATGTGCCTTTCAGCGCTATATCGGAATACGTTTCTTCGCCAATCACCAAAGTTAAGGTATAGCCTTCGTTTTGCGCAAGCGTATAAGTGCCGTTGTGAGTACCGAGCGTTGCCGCGCCGAATCCGTCAAACGTGAGCGTCGCGTTATTTTTTGCGGTGAAAGTAATAGCTTGCATGCCGTCTGCCATAACAAACGTGCCTGCCGCATCGTTTACCTTGATAGTGACAGTGTAAATTACAAAGTCCACTACAATTATATCGCCTGTGCGAGTATAGCTGTATGTATCACCTTCGTAAATTGCCTGACCGTTGTCGAGTATTGTGTAGGTTTCGCCTATACCTGTGTACACCTTTTTAAACACAGGTGTGATTGTGATATTTTGAGTGACCGTTATTTTAGTATTGGGCGCGCGGAGTGCGTCGTATCCCGTAACCTGCCAATTATGGAACGTCCAGCCGGCTTTGGTGAATGTTGTGCCGGGCGCAAGCGTTACTTGCTCTCCGCTTTCCACCCACTCAACTTCGGGCTCTTCGCCTGCGACGCCTTCAGGTTTTACGTAAGTTACGCTGTACTCTTGAGGCGTGGGCGGCGTAACATCTCCGCCGACGGTAAACTCGGCGCCGTCTATGGGCTCATCTTGCGACGTTTCGCAAAGACACAATTCTGTCCAATCCGCTTTTACCAATAAGCTGAATGCGATTGAACCTAACTTATATGTGCCGTAATACAAAGCGTCACTGCCGTATTTGGTCGTATCCTTCCACGAATCTTGAACACTGTCTTCCTTTTTCGCCTCGGTGGAAGTTTCGTCGCCTTGAAGTTTATAATACACCTTAATATTTTGCAAATCGGTATTGTCAATGGTGATTTCCACTATTGTTTCACCGCCCATCGGGCCCTTTTGCGGCACGGTGTAGTTTCCGGTAAATGTTACACCGGTGATTTGCGGAGGCGCGTCGTCTTCCCACACGGCGATAAGCGTTATCTTTTCGCCGGGGTTTGCCATATAGCTCTGTCCGGGGTTGTAAGTGTTGTTTACGTTGTTGACGCCCCACGCCTTAAACTTTTTATTTGCAGGCGGCGTATAGGTGTTTTCGGGGAGTCTAAAGCTGTACATGCCGGCTGTTTGATTGTAGGTAATGTCCTCGTCCGCAATCGTCGGAGCGACGCCCGATCCGCCGTTTGCGCTGAACGAGATTTCCGGCTTGCCTTGAGGCGTCTGCTTCTCGCCGAAGCGGAAAAGCTTGCCGTCGTACGTAAACTGAACGGTAAGCAGCGTTCCGTCGTATGTGCCGTTTGCCGTAGTTTCGCCGACAGTGATTGCAATAGCGGTGCCGTTGAGCGTATAAGTAAGGTCAACGCTGTGTCCGTCCAAACCGGAATCTTGATAATCGAGAACGCCCGTTCCGTCGTCGTAAAGATAGATAATGGCTTCCTCGTCAAGGTCGAGCGCGCTGTAAATCAATTCGGGTTCGTCATCATCGTTGCCGCCGGGCGCGTCCTTCCACTGCGCGGTGAACACGACGTTATTTTCCGGCATGGTGTATTCTTCGCCGGGCATATACTTTTTATTGCCGTCGTGCCAGCCGTCAAACGACTTGTCGCCGTTGGTTATTCCGTCGGCGGACTTTACGGGAAACTTTTCGCCCTTTGCCCTGTCCACTTCGGTGGGCGCGGTGCCGGTGCCGCCGTTAAGGTTGTATGTTACGTGATACTTTACTGCGTCCTCGTCACCCTTGTCCTTCCACTGCGCGGTAAAAGTAACCGCCTTGGCGGGCATGGTGTACACGTCGCCGGGCTGATAGGTGATGCTGCCGTCGTTCCAGCCGACAAAAACCTTGTCGCCGTTGGTGATGCCGTCGGCGGACTTAAGCTTAAACTTTTCGCCTACCGCTTTATCCTTTTCGGTGGGAGCCGTGCCTTGCGCGCCATCGCCTATAACATAGGTTACGGCGTACTTGACGTCCGGTGTTTGGCCGTCACATGCGATAAACACAAAGGACATTGCGAGTGCCGTTACCGCAATAAGCAGCGCTGTTAAAAAACGTTTTGCCATGATTTCTTCTCCTTTTTTTATATTTCGCTTCCGCACCTACTCG
This sequence comes from Clostridiales bacterium, assembly GCA_022508365.1. Taxonomy (GTDB): domain Bacteria; phylum Bacillota; class Clostridia; order Christensenellales; family Pumilibacteraceae; genus Anaerocaecibacter. Next base: position 15,732 of record JAFLVH010000025.1, read on the forward strand.
TGCGGAAAAGGGATAACACTGTTGTTTAAGATTTTGTATATTTGTAAGTAAAAGTCTTGTAATCTTCGGAAACCGTCGCCGTAAATCGGTATGTATCGTTGCGGAATCGGAATGAGAATGTAAACACATTGCCCTCTTTGGCGGCTATTACGCCCATGCCGCTCGCCTCCGTCCAAGACAGCTTGCGATCGACATCGACTTCTATTTCAAACTCCGCCGTAACGATATATATAAAATTGCCCTTGAACATAATGGAAATTTTGCTGCCGTCCGGCGCGGTTATATCGCTGCACAGTATGACCGAGGGTGTTTTGGACACCACCAGCACGCCTGCATCAAACGAAATGCTTATGTCGTACAGCGTGCCGTCCTCCTCGTATTCGTATATCATCTTAATGTTGTAACCGCTTACGTACAGCTGCACACGCTTGCCGTTGAACGTTACGTCGGCGTAGCCGCTGAAGCCCTCGTAGCTTTCCGGCTGAAGATCCATGGGATTGCAAGTCAGCGTGTATTTGCCGTCCGCTGTGGTAAAGGTCATGTCGCGATCGGCGCGCACAAAGTCCAGCGTTTCGTCGCCTAAAGTGATGGAAATAACGCCGTTTTTATACACTCCGTCAAGCGTATAGTACGTCATAATTTCCATGTCATATTCGTAGAATGTCATATTTTCGCCGTCAATCGTGTACAGCCACAAATACGTTGAAGCGTAAATAGCTCTGCCGTCAAGCTCGAGCGTTTGATCGCCGCACACGTACATTCCTTTCTCGTCACCCGATTCAATATACAGATGTTTGTTGTACTTGCTCCAGGTGGGCTCCGCAAAGCAATTGAGTGCGACGTCTATATTCTTAATCTTAATCCTGAACGCAATGTTGCCAAGGTCTATCTTGCCGCCCATCGTGGGTGCGTCGTCGCCAAGCAGTTCCAAAAACAGCGGAGGATCGGACTCGTACACATTGCATTCGTAAAACGCCAAGTCACCTATTTCGGCAACGTCCGCGCCAAGCCGCACCAGTCTCAAGCTTTCGCAACCGCTAAACGCATATTCGCCTATAGTGACAATTGACGGAAGTGTCAACACGTCCTCTTCGCCGCTGTTGTTCAGCTTGTAGCACGCGGAAAACGCCATCTCTCCAATGGTCTTTACGTTTGTAAACTTGACTACCTCCAAGTCCGCACTGCCGTAAAACGCATAGCCGCCGATCGTCTCTACGTTGTTTAAGTCCACGCTTCTTATGCCCGAAATCCCGAGGAATACCCTGTCCGCTATTTCGGTGACCTCGTCCGGAATGACAAGGTCTACAATCTGCCCCTGCTTGTCGTCAGGCTTGTTGTACCTTACGAGTACGCCGTCCTTTATATCGAATTCGGGCAGCGTCGTAGCGTCCACATAACCTATGATATCGTTTTCGTACCTCGGCCACGCCGCCTTGTAGGTATCCACCGCGTCCTGCGGCACCACTATCAAAAAGTCGCCTGCGCCCCAGCGGAACGGATCGTTGGCGTTAAACGCTGCGTCGTCGGTCGTATCAAAGGCGAAAGCCGCAGGAGTACTCGATAGGAACATCACGCGGCGAAGCGTGTTGTTGTTTTGGAACGCGCGAGCGCCGATTTCGGTCACCGTTTCGGGAACTGTCACGGAAACAAGCGACACCTCCGTGCCCACGTAGTTAAACGCGTCGTCGCCTATTTTTACCACAGTGTAGCCGTTTACCACCGATGGAATTTCCACCGCGGAGGACTTACCCATGTATGTGGTGAGTACGCCGTTTTCGTTGACGATAATGCCGTCACGGCTGAGCGAAAACTTATTTCCTGTAAGAACAAAAACAAACACGTTGTCACCGGGCACAAGCATGCCGTCTTGCTCTTTTAGCACGGTAAACTCGACAATGCCGTTTTCCACAGTCACCGTGCCGGTATACGTCACGCCGCCGCTTGTGTACTCGCCCATGCCGTAGCCGTCCAAAAACAGCACGCTCTTTTCGTCGTCATCCGACGTGAACGTTCCGAACATAGTCTCGTCGCGGCTGATAAAAATAGGAAAATATTCGGTATCCGAGGTTTGAACGTAGTCTAATATAAAGTTAAACGCATATGCCGCGTTCGCCGCTCCAAGCGGAACAAACTTCCATTCGCCCAAGTATGATTCATAAAAATCGGTGCCGAGATACACGCCCGAAATCTGCTGTAACACATTTTCGCCGTTGTCGTCGTAAATGTACAGCGTTGCGCCGCCGTAGCCGCTTAGTTCCAACACAAACGGATCGTAGTAGCCTGCATAGCTGCCGCCCTCGTCGCCGTACTCGGCATACACACCGCTAAACTCGGTGCCGTCAACCTCTGTTTTGGACAGATTGAAGTACGTCATTTGCGGCTCGGCGTCCGGCGCGTCCGTAATTCTTGTATAAAGATATGTATAATCTCCGTACTCGGCATTGTACTCGTATAAGCCGCTCGATTGTATGGACAGTATGTCGCCGACAAGCCGGAGATGCACCGCATACCCAAAGCCGTCCACCGCTATTATGTCGCCGTACAGTATTCTGTCGTGTACATAATCGTAGTATACGTATTCGCCTTGCATGCCATCCGCCACCATATATGTGTGGTTGTCATACAGCCTGCCCTCAAACACTCCGCCGTCAAACTGCTCCGAGTAGAATGTAAACTCGTCATACCCGGATTCGGTGACGCTACCCGACGCGACAAATCCGTCAAGGCTGCTCGTTGTTTCGCCCGCACGCACAAGCATTGCCGCGCCCCTGCCCTTGTCTACGAGCGCCTCGTATACAAAAATTGTGTCTGTGCGCTCGCTTCTTGCATCGGTGTAGCCCACCGCCCATTGCGCAAAAAGTGTGACGTCCGAGTCCGTCAGCGTTATCTCGTCGCCCGGATTGAACTGCCCGTCCTCTTTTTCGACGGACACAAGCCCGTTGGGATAGATAGACCAGCCCAAAAACATATACCCGGGCACACCGTAATCGTTGCCGTCGGCAACAACCACTTTGCCGCCCGACTTTGCCTTGCCGTTATCGATGCTCCCGGAATGTGGGACTCTGCCCAAATTGTAAATATATATGACAGAATATTCTTCCTCGGGAGGATTGGGAACAAACTTTGCATGATATGTAACGTCTTTGTGCGGCATGACAGTCGGTATTTTCACTGCTTCGCCGCCGAATGTGCCGTCTGCGTACCAGCCGACAAATATGTTGTCCTCTTTTTCCGGGTCGCTCGGCGGAACAATCGCACTTCCGCCCTTGGCCTTTATGGGCTTTATCTCCGTACCGCCGTAAGTTTCAAATGACATGGTATATATCTTGGGCGGAGCTTCGGTTTTTCCGCACGACACCGCAAACGCCGTCATCGACGCTATAGCCACCAATATAAGCAAAATTAATGTCAGTTTACGTGTCTTCATATAAAAAACCTTGCTTTAAAAAATTTTTTTACAACAAAAGGAACCGTCAACGGCTCCTTTGCCAAAAGAAAAAAATTAATATTAATTAATAATACCATTTTATAACGTTATTGTCAAACAAAATAACATATAAAAAACACAAAATAATTTGCAAAATAATAATTTTTTTCGACCGACGGCGGCAAATAGCATGATTTTGTTTGCTATTTGCCTAAGTTAGGTGTACAATATTCGTGTAATATCACTATCTAAGGAGTACTTTACTATGGCAAAAATGCGCGTTGTTCTGGCTTATTCGGGCGGACTTGACACAACTATCATCATTCCTTGGCTCAAGGAAAACTACGACTGCGACGTTATAGCCGTCGCCGCCGACGTCGGTCAGGGCGAGGAGCTTGCGCCCCTTCACGAAAAGGCGAAAAAAAGCGGCGCCGAAAAGCTGTATATAGAGGACCTAAAGGACGAGTTTGTCACCGATTGCATCTTCCCCACTATCAAAGCGGGCGCGGTGTACGAGGGCAAATACCTGCTGGGCACGTCTTTTGCTCGGCCGGTCATTGCAAAACGCCTTGTGGAAATAGCCAAAAAAGAAAAGGCGGACGCTATCTGCCACGGCTGCACCGGCAAGGGCAACGATCAGGTGCGCTTTGAGCTGTCGATAAAGGCGCTTGCGCCCGACATGAAAATTATCGCGCCCTGGAGAATTTGGGATCTTAAATCACGCGACGACGAGATTGACTACGCTGCCGCTCACGGGCTGGACGTTCCCGTAACCAAGGAGCACAACTATTCCATGGACCGCAACCTTTGGCACCTTTCTCACGAAGGGAGCGACCTCGAGGACCCGGCAAACGAGCCCAAGGACGAGATGCTGCTTATATCTAAGCCCATAAAGGAGACGCCTGATAAGCCCGAATATGTCACTATAGACTGGGAAAAGGGCATCCCCACTTCCGTTAACGGGAAGAAGCTATCCCCCGTTGCGCTAATAGAAACGCTTAACGAAATCGGGTCCCGTCACGGCGTGGGCGTGGACGACATGGTGGAAAACCGCCTTGTCGGCATGAAGTCGCGCGGCGTGTACGAAAACCCGGCAGGTTCCATATTGTATGCGGCGCACAAAAATCTTGAAGAAATCACCCTCGACCGCGACACCGCGCACTTTAAGGAACATATCGCATTAAAGTTTGCCGAGCTTGTCTATGACGGAAAGTGGTACACACCTCTGCGCGAAGCGTTGTCCGCCTTTGTTGACAGCACGCAGGAGTATGTGACCGGCACGACCAAGCTCAAGCTGTTCAAGGGCAAAATCACGCCCGCAGGCATGACCTCCCCCTATTCGCTGTACGACGAGGATATCGCCACCTTCGGCGAGGACGAGGTGTACGACCAAAAGGATTCGGCAGGGTTCATTAACCTGTTCGGTCTGCCGCTTAAGGTCCGCGCAAAGATGCTTGAAAAGACCGCCAAGAAAAAATAAATCACAAATATAAAATGCGGATTTTCTGTCCGCATTTTTCGATAAAACACAATTTTATTAACGAGGTTAATATGAAACTTTGGTCGGGCAGATTCACTGCAGAGCTTAACGACATAGCGGAGCAGTTTAACGACTCGCTTGTTTTTGACCGCCGCATGTACCGTCAGGATATCACGGGCTCGATTGCGCATTGCACGATGCTTGGTAAATGCGGAATTATAGAGCAAAGCGAGGCGGACACAATAGTCGCCGCGCTTAATAACATTCTGCACGATATAGAAAGCGAAAAGCTGGATATTGTGGGTGCGGAGGATATTCACTCGTTTGTGGAAAACGAGCTTGTATCGCGCGTGGGCGACGTCGGCAAAAAACTGCACACGGCAAGAAGCCGCAACGATCAAGTGGCTACGGATATTCGCCTGTATCTTCGCGACGCAATCGACGAGCAGACAGACTTACTGAAAAATCTTGTATCGGCGCTTGCTGACAAGGCGAAAAAAGAAAAGAAAACCGCAATGCCTGCGTACACGCACATGCAAAAGGCACAGCCCACCACGCTCGGGCATTACCTACTCGCATATGCAAACATGTTTTTGCGCGATATCGATAGGCTTAATGACTGCAGGAGGCGCGTAAACGTTTTGCCGCTCGGCAGCGGCGCTTGCGCTTCCACCACCTTCCCCATCGACCGCGAATACACCGCAAAGCTTTTGGGATTTGAAGGCGTTACGCAAAACTCGCTGGACGGCGTGAGCGACAGGGATTTTGCAGTAGAATATCTGTCGTGCGCGACGCAGGCAATGCTGCACCTATCGCGCATAAACGAGGAGTTTGTGTACTGGTCTGGCGAGGAATTCGGATTTTTGATTTTGCCGGACGAATTCAGCACAGGATCGTCCATCATGCCGCAAAAGAAAAATCCGGACGTCAACGAGCTATTGCGCGGCAAGTGCGGGCGTGTTATCGGCGACCTTGTTAGCATAATAACGGTTATGAAGGGTCTGCCGCTTGCGTACAACAAAGATATGCAGGAGGACAAGGAGCCACTGTTTGACGCCGCGGACACGCTGTCTATATCGTTAAAGGTATTTACCGCGTTTATCGCCGCCGTGCAATTCAACCGCGAAAAAATGAATATTGCTTCCGCCGGCGGATATTCCTGCGCCACAGAATGCGCGGACTACCTTGCCGCAAAGGGTCTACCCTTCCGCGCCGCGCACGAAGTAACCGGCAAGATTGTTTTGTACTGTATACAAAACGGCAAGGCCCTGCAAAGCCTTACCGTAAAGGAATACAAACAATTTTCGGATCTGTTCGAGGACGATATCTTGGAAGCAGTCCTACCCAAAAACGCCATTGCGCGTCGTAACATAATGGGCGGCTGTGCTACAGAGGAAATAGACAGACAAATTAAGATTTTAAAATCGCAATTGAAAAAAATAGCTCTGCGTTAAGCGCAGACAGAAGGTCAGCTATGGGAAGATGGGGCATGGGCATGTCGGCATGCGACGAGTTCGGCGACGTAAAAGACGAGTTTCTCTCTCAGGTATATTACACCGACAACACCTTTGAGCAGATAGAAAAAAACATTCTCGCCGATTATGCGGAGGCTTACGCCGACTTTGACACTGATTACGGCGTTTGGCACGACGTCTATTTTGCTATTGCCGACTGCGAATGGCAATACGGCTATAAAAGCGAAAGGATTTGGGCAAAGGTAGAAGAAATAATTGTTAACGGACTGGATTTGAAATATATGGAGGAGCTGTGCGCTTCCCCACAAGACATCAAGCAGCGCGAAAAAGTTCTTAACAAATTTTGGCATAAAATCCAAACGCAAAAAGAAAAGCCGACAAAAAGAAAACGCAAAAAGCCGTTTGAAAATCATTTTAAAACGGGCGACGTATTTGCATATAAGCACGAAGGTATTTATCATTGCGGCGTTGTTTTGCAGGTTATTGACAAAAACCCCGAATGCAAAGAGCTGTACGCAAAAGACTACAATTATTGCATTGCCATTGCCGAATTAACGACCCAAACTCTGCCGAGCACGGCTGACATTATAAATGCCGAAATACGCTATGCCGAGTGGGCTTTTCCGTACAACCTGCCGCCAAAATGTCCTCTCGTAATTATCGACAATATTAAGGACCGAGTTTCCAATGATTACAGAGGCTATCTGGGCTATATGCTTGCCGTGGACAGAGTAGC
>JAFLVH010000026.1 GCA_022508365.1 Clostridiales bacterium
CTTTTTAAGGTCGGAGCCCAATTTAGCAACAACCTTGTTAAAACGTACGCCCACCGAGCAAGTAAGCCCACTCTCCTTTTTTACGCGCTCGCGGATTAGGTCCGCTATTTGTTTTCCGTCGCCGAATATCTTGGTCGATCCGGTGACGTCCAGCCAGCATTCGTCCGCGCCGAACGGCTCAACCATGTCGGTGTATTCGTTGTACAGCTTGAACATCTGCTTGGAGTACGCCATATACATTTCAAAGTGCGGCGGCACCACCAAAAGATTAGGCGCCTTTTGCCGCGCCTGCCATATTACGTCGCCCGTTTTTATGCCAGCCTTTTTTGCAAGCTCGTTTTTTGCCAAAACTACGCCGTGGCGTTTAGAAGGATCGCCGCAAACAGCAAGCGGAACGTCTTTCCACTCGCTGTGAGAAACACATTCCGCCGATGCGTAAAAGTTATTAAGATCGCAATGCAGTATTATTCTGTCGCTCATTTAAATTCGTAGCTTGAATAAATTTCCTGAACCTGCTCTTCGGTCGGGAAGCCTGCGCCGCCGCCGGAATGGCGAATCTTGAGCGCGGCAAAGATTTCCGCGCGTTTCATCGCCTCGACAGCCGAACAGCCGTTTATATAATAATGGTTGAACGCCGTAAACAGCGCGTCGCCCGCGCCCACCGTGTTAGCAACACCGCCGATATTGCACACGGGAAGTCTTGTGACAGTATCGGTATCGCGCTCGTAAAATATTACGCCGTCGCTGCCCAGGCCTATGGCTATAATCTTGGCCTTGTAAACGTTTTTTAGGTCGGTTATAAACTGTTCCGGGCGGACGGGAAGGTCCTCGTCGCTCAAAAACAGTATGTCGGCATACTCCATAAAATCGCGGTTGAACGGATCGTAAATATCGCTTACCGTGTGCACGTCCGTTGCGATTGTTTTGCCCGCCGCCTTGGCTATTGGAAGCAATGCCCTATTGAAGTTGGTGTTGCACAACACGCATATATCCGCATCATTAATCGCATTTTTAACGCGTTCTGCGTCGATGCTCATATCCTGAATGTTTTTTAGATCGCAGTATATCTGGCGTCTGCCGCCGTCGCCAGGCTCGTAAAGAATGATAGAAACAGGCGTGCAGTCCAGCGCTTCAAATACATATTCGCGGGATATGCCGACTTCATCCAGTCTGTGCAGTATTCTTCTCGCCTCGTTGTCCTTGCCGATAAGCGTGGAAAACGTAACGTCGTCGCCCAGGGTTTTGGCTGCAACCGTAATATTGTAGCCCACGCCCGAAATCGAGGACTGTATACCGAAAAACGGATAGTCTATCGGATAGTATGCGACGGGAAAAGATCGTATACGTAAATTGGTTTCTACGTTGACAAGCCCCGAAACAAAATACTTCATTTGCACACCTCTTTGTAAATCGGCAAAAAGCCATCTTTAGTAGTATACACTTTGTCAATGTTTTTGTCAAGTTATGATTGACATTTAGTTGGGAATGATATATAATAAGAAAAACCTTAAAAATTCGGAGGAAATCATGGAGAAAATAGAAGTATCCAAACTTTTTAAAGACAGCGGCATGCAGACCACTATGCGCCGCGCAACATTCGACAAACTGCAAATCCGTCAGCAGGTCAATTACCGCGGCAGAACGCAGGACGAAGTGTTTTTCCAAAAGCAGGACGGCGCCAACGTGGAATTCGAAGTAGTGCGCAGAATGGATTTCGAGCCGGAAGGCGTGTTTGAAATAACTTCCGTGTTCTCTGTTCGCCGCGTTTTAAACGACGAATATGTAAACCAGGACATTGACTTCCGCGAGTACCTGCGCACGCTTACCGCCAACGACTTTAATATGCTGTGCGGCAACGTGTTCTCGTCCATGTCGCTTATTATATCCCAGCTCACGCTTGCGTCCAACGGCGTGCCCATGGTTTCCCCTCCCGTGTACTGCGGCGTAGCGGCAAAGAACTAGTTCAGAGTTAAGAGTTAAGAAGTAAGAGTTATAATAAGGATAATATTAATCGGTGCGAAAAAGCGTGCCGATTTTTTTGCGCAAAATTTTATCTTACTCGCCTCTTGTCGAAATATGGCGGAATTTACACATAACTTTTTTGTAATATGGCAAACTATCCGTATAAAACTTTTTCATGAGGAAAAAATTTATGCAGTATATCATCGAGGTGGATGACAAGTTGAACAGCGTTTTATCCGGCAACGCGCTCTCGCGCAAAATGAGCGTTCAAGAACTTATAACGGAATTGTTGAACCGTTACGTGATTGACGCGCATATTATGGAACAGAACGAGCTGTGGCAGTCCGGCGCCGAGGAATGCAAGGACATCAATCTGGACTGGGCCAACTTGTAATCCAAAGGAGAAAGCTGTGGTGGCGTACAAGCGCGGAGAAATATATTATGCGGATCTAAGCCCGGTCATCGGATCGGAGCAAGGCGGAGTGCGCCCCGTGCTTATCATCCAAAACGACGTGGGCAACCGCTACTCGCCCACCGTAATCGTGTGCGCTGTGACAAGCCGCATAACCAAAGCAAAACTCCCCACGCACGTAGAACTTCATGCGGGAGAGTTTGGGCTTGTAAAGGATTCTGTTGTACTGTTGGAACAGCTGCGGACGCTCGATAAGCGCAGGCTAAAAGCGCGAGTCGGCGAGCTCGACACCCCAACTATGCGCAGGATAGAACGCGCCACGCTTATTTCCCTCGGCTTTGTTTAATACTTATCTATTCGTTATAATCGGAAAATTTCAAGACGTCGCTTGCGGTCAGCATCATTTGCGCGTACGAGCTTACGGCGCGCTCTGCGCCCATGCCGTTGCGGTAGCAAGCGACAGTAGCGGCGTCTATCGTACTGTATGCGCAGGACAGCGCGGCAATGCAGCCGCTTAGCATATCGCCCATGCCGCCCTTAGCCATTGCAGGCGTGCCGGCTATATTAAGCCGCACTTCATTGCCGTCCGTAATAATAGTTGTGGCGGACTTTAACACCACCACGCAATTCAGGTCGGCGGCAAGCGACATGGCGTTATCCACCGTGGCGTCTTTTCCGGTCAAACGCTTAAACTCGCCCACGTGCGGCGTTAGTATAACCTTTGCCTTGGCGGACTTAATAAAATCGTAATCGCCCTTAATGGCGTTTATAGCGTCGGCGTCGACGACAACCGCCCTGTCGTAATTTTCACAAACGTATTTTACAATGCGGTTAAGTTCGGGGTTTGCGCCCATTCCTACGCCCATACATATAGCGGACGCATTGTTTATTATGTCGTCCAAAGCGTCCTTGTCAAACTTGATAAACCCGTCTGCGGTGTCGGGCATAAACTTGAGCACCGCCATTGTCGCGCGCGCGGACATAGCCGCACGGTGAACACTCGGCACGCACACGGTTACAGTGCCCGCACCGTTGAGATATGCGGTGTGCGCCGCCGCGCCTGCCATAATCGGCGCGCCCACCATAGACCCGCTTCCGCCGATAATATAAACCTTGCCGGCAGTGCCCTTGTGTGCGCTTGCACTTCTTTCGTAAGGAGGAAAATCACCGTCCTCATACACGTGCATATTGGACGCGGTCTTTATGCCTATGTCGCTTACGACAATCTTTCCGCACATATCCCTGCCCTTGCCAAACAGCATGCCAGGCTTGTAGCACGAAAATGTTACCGTCTCGTCCGCATTAAAACACTCGCCCATCACCTCGCCGGTGTCCGGGTTAAGCCCGGACGGCACGTCCAAAGCAAGCTTAAACGCATGCTCGGCGTTCAACATTTCTATCACTTGCAGATACTCGCCGGTGACGGGCTTATTTAATCCTATCCCGAAAATAGCGTCAACAATAATCGCCGCGCCGCCGCCGTAGCTTAACGCAGGCTGAACATTGAGTCCTGCGTTTTTTACAAACGCTCTTATGTCATCGGGCGCCTTGTCGTAGTCGCCTACGGTATATGCCGTGACGGAATGCCCGACGGAATGCAGCCTGCACGCAGCAAGCAAACCGTCACAGCCGTTGCCGCCGCTGCCGCAAAACACCGCAATAGATTTTTCCGGCATGTCCTTTACGAGCTTCTCCACTATATCCGCCACGGCAAGCGACGCCGACATGCGAAGCAGCGTTTCGCTTACGCCGCTTTTAATTGCGTTTTGCTCGGCAGCCTTGGTCCCTGCCGCACTCAAAACGTTTTTCATTTGGTCTCTCCTTTTGCCGTAAGCTCGACAGCTGCCACAGCATAATCTCCGTCATGCGAAATGGACACACTGCTATTATACGGCTTAAACAATTCCGCCGCACTGCGGTAAAACTTAAGCACAGGTGCGCCGCTTGCCGCATGGGTGACAACAATATCGGTCGGCATAATACCTGTGCCGAATCCGACACCAAGCGCCTTTACCGCCGCTTCCTTGGCACAGAATATCCCTGCGTAACTCTCCGCACTATTCGGTCTTTTGTTGCAATAGTTCTGCTCCACGGCGGTAAACACTCTTTTTACAAACGCCGCATTTTCTATCGACTCCCTTATCCGTGAAACGGAAACGATATCAATTCCCACCATGCTTTTGCTCCTTTCTGTCTTTACAGTTTTACCGCGTTTTCCACGGCCCTTGCGGCAGCTTCCGCAGCAAGCGCCATAACAATGTTTATGTCTGCTTGTTTATCGCCCTTGGACAGCGCAAACAGCGTGTCGCCGTCCGCGTCCGTATGCACAGGTCTAATGGACATGGCAAGCCCGTCATGCGCTACTTCCGCCACCTTGTTTACCTGCGTTTTGTCAAGCCGCGCGTTTGTCATTACGCACCCGATGGTCGTATTGGTGCCCGATTGCATGCGCATAATCTGCGCGAGCGTGCCGTTACTGAACGCCTGCATCGTGTTCAAAAACTCGCCGTTAGGCAGCCTTGCTCCGGCAATGACTTTGCCTGTGTTGTGATCTACCACGTCGCCTAACGCATTCACGGCGATTACGGCGGTTACAAACACGTCGCCGAAGGAACATGTGGCGCCGCCTATTCCGCTTTTTACGGCGCCGCTTGCGCCCAAAATTTTACCCACCGTCGCGCCCCTTCCCGCACCTACGTTGCCAAATATAAGTTCTGCCGTAGCGTTCTTTGCCGCGGCGTAACCCATAGCCTTGTCGGGATAATGATATTCGTTAGGCGTGTTTAGGTCGAAAAGGATAGCCGACGCCACCAAAGGCACAACCTTGTCGCCCACCTTAAAGCCCACGCCCTTTTCGCGAAGGTAATCCATGACGCCGCACGAGGCTTCCAGTCCGTACGCCGATCCGCCCGAAAGTACAATCGCGTTTACAAAGCCCTGTGATTTTTCGGCGCGGAGCATGTCTGTTTCGCGCGTGCCGGGCGCGCCGCCGCGTACGGATACACCGCCGACTGCGTAATCGGTCAGTATGCACGTGACGCCTGTATAGTCATTTTGCGCATGCCCGATTTTTACGCCCTCGGGCAAAAGCACTGTGTTGTCCATATACACTCCTTTTATTCATCGTAATCGTCGCCCGCTGAACTCAACTCGTCCGCTAATGCGCCTACCGCGCTGTTAATGCTGTCCCAGGAAAACCCGCGCCCTGCCAAAAACCTTTTCAGCTTTTGTTTATCCGCGGATTTATGCGACCTAAGATACTTGCGCGCAATGTCGATAATATTATCCTCGGGTGCGGCTTCAAGCAACTCGTCAATTACGTCCTGAGCAATGCCCTTTTGCTTGAGCTCGGCGCTAAGCCTGTATGCGCCGTACTTTTTGGACTTGGACTTGATATAGCTCTGCGCGTAAGAATAATCGTCTATATAATGATACATGCAAAGCTTTTCTATGGTTTGCTCGATTATCGCCTTGTCGTAGCCTTTATCGGAAAGATATTTCTTTATTTCCTTTTTGGCTCGAGGCGCACGCGAAAGATAATCCACGGCGCGCTCAAATGCGGAATTGAGCTCGCTCTTTTCCATTACGCTTTTCAGCTCTTCCGCCGTGATATTGTCGCCCACCTTGATTCGCGCGGAAGCAACCGCTACCTCGTCCAGTCCACAGACAAACTCGCCGTCAATAAATATGCTGACGCGCGTGCGGTTTTTCTTTTGCTTTTGGATGTCGGTTATCTTGCCCATGATTGATTAATTTTATTATAACATTATTGTACGACAAAATCAAGTGCGCATAAAAATAAATCAAGCCGCGCATATTATTTTTACTATCACACAAGGAGTTATCTATGACAACAAAAAGCCTAACGGAATTGAGCGAGCTGCTCCGCAGCGAGAAGCTTGCGTACAAAAAATGCTGCAATTACGTATCCGAAACGGACAACGAGGAGCTTAAATGCGCGCTCGGCAACCTCGCCAACGGACACAAACAGCGTTACGAAACGCTAACTAACTACCTCAATAAAAACTAAGGAGATTTACCATGCAATACGACAACGAATACGACCTTGACCACAACGACTGCCCCGAATACGAAAATGAAATACCGGAAGAGTTTGCCTCGGACTATGCGATAGAACCCGACGATGAGGAATATGAGGAATTCCCCGCAACGCCGTCGGAGTTCGGCAGCGACGAACAAGTGGCTACAACCGACCTCAGTGACCTGTACGAGAGCAAAGACAGCGACAACATTACCGCCCCGTATCATGACGGCTGCAACTGCGACAGCGAGACAGCGCATGACAACGAGTCAGAAGAAGATTACAACGGCGACGCTGTAAACTACAACAGCGATTCGGCTTACGAATACAATGAAAAGCCGTTCAACGATCCGTCCGAGGAGCAAGCCGCAACACGTGACGAATGCTACAACAACGACAGCTGCCACTGCAAGTCCGCACAGGAAAAATGCCGACTTGACGATTACGAGATAATCTCCGACGTACTCGGCTCGGAAAAGCAAATAGTCAAGTTGTACTCAACCGCCCTTTGCGAAACCGCGGAGGAAAACCTGCGCGATATCATTCGCGAAAACTTTACCGAGGCGGCCGCAGACCAGTACAAGGCGTTCAGCTTTATGCAGTCAAAAGGCATGTATAAGACCGAACAGGCCACCGAAGAGAATATAACACAAGCAAAACAGCAGTTTACGCCGCTCAACTAAAAAAAGCCGCCCGTAGGCGGCTTTTTTAATTTTTAATTACATTAGCGGTATTGCCGCCAAATAGTCCACGTCTTTCCTATCCTTAGCGTCGCCCTCGGCAAGCACAAAGGCGCGGCACACAACCGTCCCTTCCGCTGCCTCGACAAGCTGCTCCAATGCGGCGTTGGCGGCGCCCGTGCTGATTACGTCATCTACTATTGCAACGCGCTTGCCCTTGATAAGATCCACGTCGTGCGCGGAAAGATATAGGCTTTGGACGGTGCCGGTGGTGATTGTTTTTACCTGCACCTCCAAACAGTCCTGCATATACAGCTTTTTGGTTTTGCGCGCAACGGCGTAAAACTTGTGACCCATATGGTTAGCCACGCAGTGCGTAAGCTGAAGTCCCTTGCTTTCCGCCGTAATTAATACGTCTGGATTATACTTTTTTATTCTTTCGGCAAGGTTCTTTGCGCAATGCTCGGTAAGCTCCACGTTGCCGTGAAGATTAAAAAACGCAATATTGATGTCACCGGGAAGCGGCAATATGGGAAGAAGCTCCTCCCTGCCGCAAATGTCTACAGGGTAAAATCTTTCCATGCTGGTTATCCTTTAGTTATTCTCTTGGTGTTCGCTTTCGGTATCTTGCTCGCCTGTTTCGCCGTTATCTCCGGTATCCGGATCGGTTGCCTGAATATCGGTAAAGTGCGCGTACAATTCAACGTCACCGGTGAGTGACTCGGGCGCATTCCATTGTTCTCCGGAATCTGACGAGCCGGTATACCATCCGCCAAACTGTTTACCTTCGGGAGCCGACGGATTGATTGTGGCAAGCAAGCTGCTTAGCTCGCTCACGCTACTTACTTTGAACTCAAGCGTTTGACCGTTGTCCACATGCAGCTTAACCGTAAATACGACCTGCGTCCAATGCGCATAAAGCGTGGTTGTAGAGCTTATTGCTCCCGTTTGCTTTGTTCCGCCGTCATCAACACCTTGCGCTTTAGTATACCAACCGTCAAATCTATAGTTATCACGAGTGGGAACTATAATAGAATAATCGGAATACGTCTCACCTTGGTTAAGCGTAACAGTATACGTTTCTTGTTCGCCTATCATACCGCCGCTCGCATTTAACGTGACGGTAAATGTAGGTATTGCAGTCCAATGCGCGTAAAGCGTGTTGTGCGTGCCGTTGGCAAATTCGGTCTCGCTTGTAACGGCTTCGCCGCTATTCTCCGAAGGGAACCATCCGTCAAAGCTGTAGCCCTCACGCGCGGGCGTGGGAAGATTATCAAGCTTATCGCCTTCTGCAAACGCATACTGCAATGTCGCAAACGTACCGCTGTTCGGTGCATCGACGTAATTCCAGTTCAAGGTTACGGTGTACAATTGCTTCCACACAGCCTTGATTGTTACAGCAGCGGTCACGGTTACGGAATTATCCTTATCCCAGTGGTCGAACCTGTAGCCCGTGCGAGTGGGAACGATTGCGGCGTGCATGGTGAATGTGCATCCGTATGCTACTTCAATCTCTAGCTTGTCGGTCGTGCCGTACAGATAACCGCCGTCCGCGTCTATCGTCACGGTGAAGTATTTTACTCTCCACTGCGCGTAAAGCGTGATATCGCTTGCGGTGTCGTTAGCGGGCATTACCAGCGAGGTTGATGTTACAAGTTCGGTGGTAGAAGCAGAACCTATCGTCCACCCTACAAAGTCGTAGCCGTCGCGCGTGGGTGTATTAAGCTCGCCATAAGGCTGACCGTAAGTGACTTGTTCCGTCTTGTCGGCAATAGAGGGCGCCTGCGGATAGTTGGCATTGTACTTAAGCGTGTACTTCCTTGCCGTCCAGTGTGCATAAAGCGTGTGCGCTGCAGTCATTGTTACCGTAGCGTCTTTTTGGACTTGATTGCCGTCTGTAACCGCAGTGTACCAGCCGTCAAACGTATAGCCCTTGCGCGTAAGATCGGGCAAGTTGTACTGCCCCTTATACATGGGATTGGTGTATCTGTAATCCTCGCTACCATTGGCTGTTACGGTGTCGTCGCCTGCATTGTAGTCGAGCGTGACTGCAATTTCCCCTATCACTCGCGTCGTGTACTTGGTGGTGATGGACGAATACGAGCCGCCCATTGCCCTGTTGTAGCCAACGTACTGAACCGAAATGGTGGACGTAGCAAACGCCACGTTTGTATTGAACTTAATGTTCAAATAGAATGTATTGGCACTTGCACTATGCTGTCTATTGTTGAAGTAAAGTGTTGCGCTGCTGCCGGTAGAAGGAATGGTATTGAGCGAACCGTTGAGCGACACCGATTTAATATATTTGGATAGGTTATCACCGGTCGGTGCTGTCACTACGATTGAGTAAAGATATTTATAGTTGAATGTGGTTATATCCCAATCGGACCTGACATCCACCGCGGAGTTATCTCCCTCGTTTAGAGCGAAAATATTGTCCGTAGCGGTAACACTGTACTGAGAATCTGCCTGCGGCGCCATGACTTTTACATACAACGTAAACTCGTCCGTTACGCCTCCGACAGTAATGTTGAGCACGACAGTCACATTTTGATCTGTGGTGACTTCTTCGGCACTAAGCTGCACGCCGTTGCCGCCCCAAGTGGCAGTTAGATATCCCGATCCGGTTGTCACCGAAGCACCCGTAATGATAACGCTATAGCCGTTGTCCGCAGTCAAGTTGACAAGAGCGGTATTGCCGGAGTCTATCATTGCGGGTGAAGACGATGTAACCGGCTCCTCACCGACCTTGGCTGTAACTGTCACTTTAAACGTGTCGGCGGTGTAATTGACCGTCTTGTAATATACGTACTCGATTCCGTTGTCACTGACTGTGACTACGTAACTGAGCGTAAACGACTTACTCCCTGCGCCGCTTGTCAAGTATGCGCCGTAGTCCTTATTAAGCGTTATTACGGGAGCGGCCAGTCCGTCGTCCGCGACGGAAATATAGCCAAGCATTTCCGTGGGAATCAATACTTCAATGCCTTGTACTTCACCGAGTACAGAGCCCACCACCTTTTCCTTATCAAGCGTCAAAGTAGCGTATGCTTGCGTATCGGTGGAATACACAAAGTTGTGAGTATCAACCGTGTTCGGGAAAAGGAAGCCTATCGCCTTTGTTCCTGTAAGCTCAACGCCTGCAAACGCGCCGCTTGTGATAAGCACGGTGGCGGTGACGTTGACAGAGGATACCGAAGACGGCAGGTTGTTTTTGAGAAGCAGCCTGGTGCCGTCAACTTCAAAGTATTCGCTGTTGCTGACGCTAAGCGAGGTAATTCTGTATGTATCACTGCCTATGCCGCAGGGAGCAAATGTGCTCTTAAACCTGTCGCCGTTTAGGTCATAGCTGCCTTGTGCGTTGCCCAGCTTGACCGAGCTTTCGGTCTCGTTCATAATAGGCAATACACGCACGGTAATTACGTCGGATACGGTCTCGCCTGCGTGCGCACCGCTGTTGATAGTGGCGGTAATCGTAAGCAATATCGTGCCGCCCGCCTTAACATTTGCGGTCTCCTTAAGCGCAAGCTTAAAGTCGGTTATTTCAAAGTCGGCGGCTGTAAGTCCTGCTCCGCCCACTGCCGACAGCGTAAAGGATACCTTGCCGTTATAGTCATAAGCGTCGTTGTTCACCTTATCGGTAAACGTGTAATCGCTTGAAGAGTAGTTATGCTCTTTATTATTCTCAGACCAGCACAACGTCTTGTTGGCGGTTTCCTTCCAGGAGATTGTGGGAAGGGACACGCCCTTGATGATAACCGCCTTAGTAAAGGTATACTCGCCCGCATACACGCCGCCTGCTACATTTACGGTGGCTGTAATAATAACCGTTTGGTCGGTAAGCACGTCGCTATTAGCCTTAAGCTTGCCGTCGGTCCTGCCGATAGTAGCAAAGGTGGTGGAATTTAACTTATATTCAACGGACACAGTACCCATAAAGCCTGTCGCTTTATTTTCCAACTTGAACGTCTGTTCTTCGCCCGGCATCATCTCCGCCGTGTCGTTTGACCATTCAAAGTTAGGCGCGGTGGCGGTGAGCGTCACCTTTTTCTCCGTGAGATAAATCGTGCGGTTGCCGATTTTTACCGTGCCGCCGATAAGAAGCGTCGTGGGCTTTTTGGCAGTGATTACAACCTTATATTTGCCGCCTGAAATTGCCGAATCCTTAACGACGTCGCCTTGCGCAAAGTCGCCTTGTACGGTTACGTCAACCAAGGCGTCGTCGGGCAGCCCCGAAAGCTCGTACTTAAACATGTACGGTTGGTCTGTGTAATCGATAGTTTTGGTCGAATCCGAGAATGCGTCATACTGACTTCCGCCGTCTGTAGACACGGACAGCGCAGCGGAAATATCCGCACCGTAGATAAAGTAATAATTTTGCTTGCCGATAAGCTTTTCGCCGCCGATTGTAGCGGTGACGGTTATAGAGAACGCGCCGCTTGCATTATTAGCCAAAGTGACAGTGGCGGTTTTTCCGTTGCCAAACGCATTTTCTTGGATAACGATAACGCCTGTTGATACTGCGCTGTATCTGATATCTGCCAAGCCCGGATCGTTGGTGATTGTTATGCCGTAGGTTGCGGACGAATTATCAACAATAGCGTACTTTGTGCCGTCCGAACCGTCGTAACAACTGATAGGGCTTCCGTTTGAGGTTAAAGCAAATTCGGGAACGGCATCGGCGGTTACGGTTACGGTGTATACCGCGGTACTCTTAATCGTGCCTGCTTGCATTTTGCAGCTTCCGCCGCTGTAAGAGAGCGTCAGCGTTGCCGTAAGCTCATATTCCTTAGCCTTTATCGCGGCGCCGCTTGCAATCTTAACTATAACCGCGTCGCTGCCCTCTTCGCCGTCTTCAGTAACGGTGAACATTCCGTCCGCATCGCTAAGACTGAACGTATGAGTAAATCCGAATTTTTGGAATACCGGTGTAACAGTCAGCTCGGCGCTGCTGTCCAGCATGGACAACGTCCCTTCGTCACTGTCAAATGTGAGTTCGGGAATTGCCCTTATAAGCACTGCGATGTCCTTTTCAACCGTAAAGCCGGCATACTTGGCGGTGATTTTAATACGCACTCCTACCCCATCACCGTGTTCAGATCTGTGCGCCTTTTTGGGTATAAGCGTCAGTCCTGACACCTCAAGATATTCACCGTCCTGTGCGGGATAAGTAAGCTCAATGCCGTATTCGATGTTTTCCGTGCTGTAAATTGCGTTGGCAAACGCCGTTTTTGCGACAAGCTTGCCCGTCAAATCGGCGTATGTATAACCGCCGCAGCCGTATTCAAGAATGATCCCTAAGCGATTTGAACTTAGCAAATCCGCATCGACGTCTCCGATTTCAACGGACGCAGGTGCAACGGTGAACGAAATAGCCACCTCAAGCTCGTACAGCGTGCTCGTAACGGAGTCCGTGTACTGCGCACGGTAGTATATCGTGCCGGATATTTGATTTAATGCATCGGGAACGACGGAGATAATGCCTTCCTCGATTTTAAATCCTACTGCGGGAGCATTATATGCTCTCGAGGTGTACAAGCCATAAGTGGCTGTCTTACCGCTTTCAAGTGCGCCGGAGCCGTCGTTAACAACGTCTGCGATAAGCTTGTATGTATCGTCTGCGGTATAGATCGTAATACTTGCGGACTCATCCTGCGGCTTAACGTCGTTTGACGCCCTAAATTCCAAATGCGAGGAAAGTGTGTTGAGTGTGAGCTTTCTGACGTACTTAGCCTTGTCGGTAGTGCCGCCGACCTTAACCTCGTCACCCACTTTATGCAGCAACACCAAGTAATACGTCTTGGTCAAGTCTACATTGTTGTCGATTGTTACGGTGTAGACGCCGTTGTTGTTGGCAACGCGAATAGCTCCGCCCGTATATGCGGTAAACGCCTGCTCGTCTTCGGATGTGTAGACGTAAAGCACGTCGGACTTAGTGGGCTGAAGTCGATCCTCGCCGTCGTTGTACTTGACGTTTACGGTAAGCTGCTGACTGCCGCTGCTCGCGCCCGTAACCGTTGCATCGTACTGAGAAGAGCTGTCGTCAAACGCGAGCGCGTACAAGTCTGCTACCACGGTTATGTGTAGCGTAAACGAGAACACATTGTTTGCGCTTGCGCCGCCAAACGTGTCTGTAAACTTAAACGTGAATGTGTAAGTGTTTGTCTGTATTGCGGTAGGTATAACCTTGATCAAATACGTGGACGCGGCACCCTTTATGTTATTCTCACGGCTGAATCCCGAAATGTCCGACGAACATTCAATTCCAAGTCCGTTCTGCGTATGGGCGTAAACGGTGTTGTAGATGTCCCCGTCGATTATGCCGTAGCCGAACGAAAGCTTGATAAATGGCTCTGAAGAGCTGCTTGTAAGCGTGAGATTGCGAGTAATCGGCAATATCGTTTGCCCCGCCTGAATCGAAGCGATAGCCTCCTCACCGTCGTTTTCGTACACTTTAAGCGTCTGCAAGCCGGCGCGAACAACGATGTCGCATGACACGTCCTTACCGTCTAACGTATGCTCGGACGGGACAACGCTTATCGTATGTTCCGCGGTTATATCCGTATGCTCTACAAGCGAGACGGTTAACTCATAAACTTTTTCTGTTTCTTCTCCGAGAGTATCCACTTCGACGGACAACAAGTATTTATAGTCTACCGCATTAGGGGCCTCTGTGACTTTCAGATAGGACGGCCAGGTAAACACAGCGTCCTCTACGGTAGTGTAGTGCTCGTTGTAAGCGTCGTAAGTGACCTTTATATATAGCTTGTGGGAATACGTTCCGGTGCCGCCGATAAACTTGCCGAACGTGAGCGAGGAGACCTGCTCCGCATGCTCGTTTTCATCGGGATCTTCCGCATATATGCCGATTGATTTGATGGAGCGCATTTGGTTGTTTACTACAATAACCAGTTTTGCGGAACCGCCCGATCCGTTCTTCCAAACGACCGAACTGTTGGTCTTGAACGGCTTTTGCGGCTCGGTAATCTCTTGCACGTAGATCTCGGCGTTGTAATAGCGATCCGTAAAGCCGCTAACAAGCTCTTTGTTGCGAACGGAAGTTATCTCGGCGGGCAGAATGAAGTAAGCGTCTTCCACCTTGGTAATATCGCCGAGCGGATTTGCCTTTACGTATACCTTTTCTCCGCCTATATCAATGACGGAGCTGACATAAATCCAGGAGTATCCGCCGTGATTTACGGGCACCGCAAAAACTGCGCCGGATTCTCCGGTTTCTTCCCTATTTACGGCAAGCTCTATCGGGGAGGAGCTGTAATCGGACTTGTACAACGCCGCACCGTCGGCGGAACGCACAAAGTTGACGGACATTTTGCCGCTGTATGCGTTAAACTCACCATCGTAATGTTTGCCGATATATTCATCGCGCGATCCGATCAAAACCCTAATCGCGACGCTGCCGAAGTCGATTCCCTCCCGATAGCTGTATTTGTACACGTCCGCAACAACGGTAAGCTGCTTGGTTTCCGTGTTGAATTCATACAGAACGTCGCCGTCCTCTTCGTATGAGAATGTGAGTATCTTTTCGTTGCCTTGTTTTTTGCCTTTAGCAAAAGGAATACTGCTCTTGTAATACAATTCGATGTCGTCGTATTCCGTATAATTGGCGTCGGCTCCGAATTCGTACGACGCTACAATATCGGAGTCTTGGATAACGACCGGCTGCGCGTTTGCGGACGCGTTGTAAGTAACGTCCGGCTTGGTTGTGTTCTTTACGGTTATTTCCGTGATTGCGTTGATGACATAAATATCAAGCGAAAGCGTCTTTACCGATTTTCCTTCAACGTCGAATACTTCAAACGATATATTGCCCGCAATCGCTTTTGTGGCAGTACCGCCCTGGAAGGTAAAGGTTTTGCTGTTATTATTAAATCTGATTACGCTGCTCTGACTATGCGATCCGAGAATGTTTTCCTTTTTAAGTGTGAAATATGTATTGTTGTTGGTCTTTACAAACCGAGGTAGATTCTCTTCGGTGACTATTTCCAAAACGCCGCTTGCTTGATTTTGTACATAAAGCGACGCCTTGGTGGCGGAGTTGCGCACATAGTTGCCCGCATGCTTGCCGCCGTCTGTCACTATGTCGCGCATGGCGTCTATATCGTCGCTGACCCATGCATCGGTCGCTTTTTCCGTGATGGTGAACGTAGCGGTAAGCTCGAACGCGCCGTCCTTGCTCGCCAAATCGCCGCTTGCAAGGTCGGAAGCGCTTTTGATAATCTTAAACGGCGTAGAACCGTCGCCCGTCTTTTTTACTGTGACTTCAAAGGTAAGAACGGCCGTGTAAGTGGTGGTGGCACCTGTGCCACTGCCCTTTTCAATGGTATAAACACCACTGTAAACAGTGCCGGATTTAAGCAAATCGGTTTTGTCCTTAAGCGTAACGGAAAGCTCGCTCTCGTTAAACTCAAGTGAATATTTGTTGTTTATATAGCCGTCGTCCAGCCACGAAGACGTGGAGGTTGCAGCAGGCGCGGTAAAGGTGTACGTTGCGGTAACCGTGTATTTTTGATTGGTCGTTGCGGGAATTTCCTTTGCGGTTTCGGTGCCGCCGGTAATTCCTTGAACGCCGAGCGCCATCTTGGTTGTTTGCGCGACAACGCGGACGGGTACCGACAAGGATGCACCCGCACTGCCGCTCTTTTTGTCCTTAAAGGTAAGAGTGCAGCTACCAAGGGCTTTGGGATAGAGTTTTACTCCACCATCGGAGTCTGTGGTGACTTCAACAATATTCTTGTCTGACGACGCTACATCTATATTCTTGTGCCAGGCGGTGCCGATTGCGGTGCCGCTGTACTGAATATTTAACGGATTGAGCAGAATGTGGTCGAATATATTGTTGTATGTGGTTGAATTGCTGTTGCTATAGGGCAAGATGAGCGCAAAGTTTTTAGCGACAACCGCTTTGACCGTATCGTCGTTGTACTCCAAGACTTGCAGACCGGAGTTTTCCGCGCTGACCGCAGCTTTTATCTTGGCAGAGTCTACGGTTGTGCTGTCCTTTTTTACGCTGTCCAAAAACTCGGTGGTGATGACAGGTTTGTTAAAAAAGTAAATGGAGTCAACGTAATCGAGGTCCACGTTGGACTCTACCTTGACTTTTATTGTTTTGGTTATTTCCGCGCTGTCGTTGTTTACGTTTGCCTTAATGGTGATAGTGGCTTCACCCTTCTTTTTGGCGGTAAACGAAAACTCGGCTGTAGCCGCGGGGTCTTGATTAACGGTAATAACATCGTTGTTGCTTGACGTTATCTCTACGACGTTGGACTTTTTGCCGTTTACGTCGATCTCGGTGATCTTGGAGTGCTCGCGGGACGTGGGGTTATATTTGCCGTGCTGCTTAAACCTGACGATGGTGGGTTTATTATTCGAGCTTATGCCGCCGGTTGCATTGGAGTAATACGGAATTGTAAGCTCAAGGTCTTTGCTTATGCTGTCGTCGGATAAATTGGTCCAGCTACCGGAAGCGCCGTACTGAGTGACCTCAATGTCCTCCGTACCCTGGTTGACGACTTTAAATTCCACCGTCATAAACTCATTGGGGCTGACCGAAGACCTTGCGACTATCTTTGCGGTTTTTCCGCCGGCGTTGTCTCTGGGAACAAACTTGACGTACGCGGGAATGTTGTTTCCGTCCGCGTCCTTTGTTACATTGTTTGTCTCCTCTTTAACAAGCAGAAGCGTGGTGTCAACGTCCCAGCGCACGGTTGTTGCGGTATCGTTGTCCACAGTGACGGTAGAGTACACGATATATTCGTTGCCGACTGACGCATACAACACCTCCTGCCCGTTTTCCACCATGGAAAACAGACCGGTTGCGTTAGTGGAAACGTCCTTAACATGATTCTTGTCCTCAGTGACGCTCGGTTTAAGCAGATACATCACCAAAAACGCGGCCGCTGCTGCGAACAGAGCCACCATGCCGATTATCATGCCGATAAGTGCCGATTTGGTTTTTTTAACCGGTGCAAGCTCAATTACTTCATCCGATATAGGCATACTACACCTCTTATACAGTAATACAGATATATTTTAGCACTAATCACCTGCGTTTGTCAATAACAATAAAGAATAATAAAAAGATAAATTTAAAATTTTTTACCTTAATTTTCACAGCATTTTCGCACAAAACTCACATAAACTTATAGGTTGAATATAAATTAAAAAAATATATTAAAATCGTTGACATCTTTGCGCGCTTGTGTTAGAATTTTAGCTGCAAACAATCAATTTTTATAGGAGTTTATTATGATAGCAGAACAAATACTTGCAATCAATGTCGCCACGCGCAAGCTCTGTAAAAACTGCAACAACGGGATAATTATCTCACAAAAGATGCGTCTGCTTTATTTGGTTCGCAACAACGTGCTCTCCCCCAAGGACCTAGTGTCCGAGCTGTGCATAGCCAAGCCCAACCTGACAATACTCGCCCGCACAATGATAGCAGAGGGGCTGATCGAAAAACAACGCGCCTCGCACGATATGCGTTCCGTTTCTTACAAGATAACCGATAAAGGTCTCGCAGAACTTGACAACTGCATAGCGGAACTTGAAAAGTCTGTAGCCGAACAGCTTAACCTCAGCGAAAAAGACGCGCAAAAGGGCGAAAAAAAGCTGGAAACGGCCATCAACTTCCTTAACGGCGTAGAATAAGCCCACCCCTTTCCCCGTATATCGACGTCAAGCGCCGTACAGCATACATTGCCACGGCGCTTTTTTACAGCTTTTTGTACGCTTGTGTCGCCACCGAATTTCTCGGCATAAAATAAAGAACTGCGAATCAATCGACATTATGCCGATTCCATTAATTACGGAGTGCAATCTTTATGGACAACCTCAAATTTTACAACACATTATCGCGCAAAAAAGAGGACTTCTCTCCGCTTAATCCGCCGCTTGTCACCACATATTCCTGCGGTCCGACGGTGTATAACTACGCGCATATAGGCAACCTGCGCACATACGTATTTATGGACGAATTGCGCCGCACGCTTAAATACGCCGGCTATACTACCAAGTCCGTCATGAACGTGACCGACGTAGGACACCTGACCGACGACGGCGACGACGGCGAGGACAAGATGGCCACAGCCGCAAAGAAGCAGAACAAATCACCCGAGGAAATAGCCGAATTTTATTCCAAGGTGTTTTTTAAAGACCTTGACAGGCTGCACATTCTCCTGCCCGAAATAATAGCCAAGGCAACGGACAATATCACCGAGATGATAGACTTTGTAAAGGCTTTGTGCGATATGGGCTACGGCTACGAAACGGACGACGGAATTTACTTTGATATCTCCAAGTTCGCAGAGTACGGCAAGCTGTCACGCTGCAATATAGAGGACGCCCTAGCAGGTGCGCGCGTCGCCGTAAACACGCAAAAACGCCATCCCGCGGACTTTGCGTTGTGGAAAAAAGCGGAGAAAAACCACATAATGCAGTGGAAATCCCCCTGGGGCATGGGCTATCCCGGCTGGCATATAGAATGCTCCGCCATGAGCAAAAAATTCCTCGGAGATACGTTTGACATTCACACCGGCGGCGTGGACCATATTCCCATTCACCACGAAAACGAGATAGCGCAAAGCGAGGCGCTTGAGGGACACAAGGTTGTTTCGCTCTGGATGCACGGCGAATTCATGCTGGTGGACGGCGGAAAAATGAGTAAATCCTTGGGCAACGTCTACACCATTGACGAGCTTATGCAACGCGGCTACTCACCCCTTGCCTTCCGCTACTTCTGCCTTAACACGCACTACCGCAACAAGCTTAACTTTACCTTTGACGGGCTAAGCGGTGCCGCCACGGCGTACAACCGCTTGCGCGGAATAATCTCCTCCTGCAAAAATGCGCCGAAGGCTGACAGCGACACCGCAAAAAAAGTAGCCGAGCAAAAGGCTGCGATAATCGCCGCGGTGTACGACGATTTAAACTTTCCCCTCGCCCTCGGCGAGCTGTGGACAATGGCAAAGCTCCCTGCCTGCCGCGAAATATACGACGTTGCGGTGGAGCTTGACGCTGTTTTCGGGCTTGACCTGCACCTGCCCATCGAACAGACCGCCGCGGATATCCCGGAGGAAGTTAAGGCGATTGCGGAAAAACGCTTTGCCGCGCGCAAGGCAAAGGACTGGGCCACGTCCGACGCGCTCCGCGCCGAGCTGGACGCGCTGGGATACACCGTTCTCGACGGCAAAGACAGTTATGAGTTAAGAGTTAAGAATTGAAAAAACATTGTCTATAACCGAGTGGTTAATACTGTTTAAACTCTTCGTAAAGCCAAAAAACCTCATCCGCAACTTCAAGCGACGGATGAGGTTTTTATTATTCAAACGCATGATAGCGCAGCCGTAATGCCGCGTAACTAAATCGCCAACTTCTTCACTATTCACTATTATCTATTAACTGATTTTATATCGGCTCCCAAACGGCGTATAGCACTGTGCCGTCGGAAAGCCTGTTTATGCTTACATCATCCAAGCGAGAAATAGTATTGCCGGTCAAGTTGGGAATCCAAAAGTTCTCTCTTTTGTAATACGTAAGCCCCATCTTTGTGCCATCGCGCGAATCCTTTGCCCATGCGGTAAACTTATACCCGCTGCGGTAAGGCGAAATCATGTAAGATCTCAAATTGTAAATGTCGTTGCTGAAAACGACGGAATCAACGTAAGTCCTGCCGTTGTCCTCGCCGAACACGCAGTCTGTAACAATGCAGCTGCCGGAAATATACGTATAATTGTGATTGCTGTCTCTATACCAACTATCCGGGATTTCATTCATCGAGGTGTATATTGTCGCGCCGTTAAACGAAATTGATTTATCAAAAACAAGTTTGCTTTCGGCGGATATCAGTACTGTTTCAAGGTTGTCGCAATTAGAAAAAACTTTCTGAGATAATTCGGTAACGCTGTCGGGCAAATGCACCGTAAGCAGCTCCCTATCGCCAAGCCATTCCCCTATGTACTTTACACCCTCGGGAAATGCCAATACGCCCTCTTCCTTTTGCGCACTGTCGTTTTTAACCGTTATGTGCGTTATAGGCAAAAACGCAAAAGCCAGATCGCCTATACTCTCCACATAATCGGGAATATCGGATCCCATACAGCCTATAACCAATTGATTATCCGACCTGCGTATAACGCAATTGCCGTCGCCTTTGAAAACGGGATTGCCGTCGTCAACCGTTATTTTTTTAAGATTGGCGTAGTCCACAAATATGCGTCCCCCTATTTCCGTTAAGGTATCGGGCAAGGACACCTCTTCAAGACCGTAACAACTCACAAATGCAAACCCCTCGATTTTTACGACGCCGCTCGGAATCGTTATGGCTTTAAGTCCGGTGCAGCCGTAGAACGCGTACCTTAAAATAGAAGTAACATAACTCGGTATAACGCTACCGACGCAACCGGCGACCAAGGAATTATCGGATTTTCTTATCAGGCAGTTGCCGTCGGTCTTGTACAACGTGCTTCCTTCGCCGATGGTCATCGTAACAAGAGAATCGCAATTTCCGAAAACATTATAACCATCGAATTCCTCCAACTCCGCGGGCAGTTCTATCGAAGCAAGCGAGCTGCACCCGCTGAACACGCCGTCGTCCATTTTTTTCACACCGCGCGGTATTGTAATTTCGGTAAGACTTTTGCAGTCGCGAAAGGCGTAATAGGATATTTCGACCAAATCTTCGGGCAGGTCTATCTTTTTTAGTTTTTCACAGCCTTCAAATGCATAGCTGCCCAGCTTAGTTACGTGCGCTGGCATACGCACCCTTGTCAAATTTGTACAATTTTTAAATGCACTGTTTCCTATATCGGTAACCGTATCCGGTATGATAACGGCGGTAATTCCGGATCCACTCGGAAGAAAATCAAGTCTAGTGATGGGCTTGCCGTCGGAATGCGCTTCGGGTATAACAACTTTGCCTGTCACAACGCTATTATTTTTAAAGTAGACTGAATATTCCGTGTTGTCATTTATAGCTCTGAATTCGAGATTGCTCGCGACCCTGACGTTATGCCATATTGTTTGCGACCAATCGGAATTGACGACTTTTGCCGGATTGCCGACGGCTCGCACAAATATTTTATACGTCTTGGGCGTAGCGGTAAGCAAAAATATGTCCAACTCGGCTTTTTCAGCTTCGTATATTTCGTCGTTTATATATACGTCATAGCTTTCCGCGCCTTTTACTTCGTCCCACATTAGCACTTCGTCAACAATGCGAAGGTTCTTAGGAATAGCCAAGCTTGAAAGTTTTCCTCCATTTCCACCCTTTTCATCATTTCCGCATGCGAATAAAAAAAGTGCAAAGAGAACGGCAAAAAAGACAAGCGCTATCGCTTGAGCAATGTGTTTAGTTAAAGTCCGAGATTTTTCCATGATTTGCCTCCTTGCGGAATTTAAACTAAAAACGGCGTCACAAAATACTTTGTGACGCCGTTGTCATTTTGGGTATTATACCATACAGTTTATCTTATGTCAATATCTTTATTACAAATATTTACTTAAATTATTGTGCTATCGGCTCCCAAACGGCGTATACCACAGTGCCTACGGGAAGCCCCTGTATAACTTCGTAATCTAAGAAAGGTTTATGAAAGCCTTTAAATTCTGTAATTTCCAACAGCTCGCCGCTTCGTGAACCATTTGCCCATCCCACAAATTTATATCCGCTGCGAGACGGCGAATAAATCCATTTGGCATACATATAGTCTTTATCTTCGGCGACAGTGAACGAATCGACAAAAAGCAGCCCGTTTTCTTCGCCGAATACACAGTTTTTTACTACACCGTCGTTTGCAATTAATCCTTTTTCGCGGTTGCCGTTGACATACCAACTGCCGGGAAGCTCATTGAATGATGTGTATATTGTAGCTCCGCTAATCGCACCACTCACACTCAAACTAAGCTTGCTGTTGCCGGTTATGATTACCGAATCAAGATTAACGCCGGAAAAAGACCTTGAAGCTATTTCCGTTAAGCTATCGGGAAGAACCAATGACTTCAACGAACCGCAACCCGAAAAAGCATACGATCCTATCGTTTTTAAAGTCGAGGGCAATATTATATCGGCGATATCATCGTTGCCCATAAACGCATATGTCTCTATCGTATGCACGCCCTCCGGTATAACCAAGGTGTACTTTTCGGTAGGAATGTCTTTGTCAACATTTGCCATCGCTTTGTTGCCCAAAGCGCATGAATATCCGCCTATAACCTCCACGCTATCGGGGATTACCTTATTGCAACCCAAGCTTACCAACACGTTGCCCTCTTTTTGCATAAGGCACCCATCCTCGCTGCGGTAAACGGCGTTACCCTCGGCGACTGTAAAGCTTAAATTGATACAGCCCAAAAACGAACCGGGATATATCTTTTCCATTGAAGCGGGTA
>JAFLVH010000027.1 GCA_022508365.1 Clostridiales bacterium
ATGATGAACGGGCAAAAGGTGGTCAAGGTGTTCTGTCACGAATCAGCCGCCAAGGCAGATTTCGACAAGGTCAACGAGCATCTCTTCGACCAGTCCAACCGTGCCAACCGTTACGCCAATATGCTTATGCCCATACTCGGCAACATCGGGCACGTGCTGTACGTTGTTGTCGCGGTTGTCGGCGGCGTGTTTATTCTGAGTTCGGTGTCCAACGCGTCAATAAGCGTGCTTGCCGGTGCAGAGCTCCCGGTGTTTAGCGTGGCGCTTGTGGTCGCGTTCCTGCAAATGACGCGGCAATTCTGCAACAACATAAACCAGGTGTCCAATCAAGTAAACTCCGTTGTAATGGGCGTGGCGGGCTCAAAGCGCGTGTTTGACCTCATCGACCAAAAGCCGGAGGTGGACGACGGCTACGTAACGCTTGTCAATGCGCGCGAGGAAAACGGCGAAATAGTAGAGTGCGAGGAGCGCACCAATATTTGGGCGTGGAAGCATCCGCACGGCGACGGCACCGTAACGTACACGAGGCTGCGCGGCGACGTTGTTCTCCAAGATGTGGACTTTGAGTACGAGCCGGGCAAGCCCGTCCTGCATGACGTTTCCATTTTTGCCAAGCCCGGACAAAAGGTGGCGTTTGTTGGCGCGACGGGCGCGGGCAAAACAACAATAACCAACCTAATCAACCGTTTTTACGATATTGCCGACGGCAAGATTAGATACGACGGCATCAACATAAACAAGATTAAAAAAGCCGATTTAAGACGAAGCTTGGGCATAGTTTTGCAGGACACCAATCTCTTTACAGGCACGGTCATGGACAACATTCGCTACGGCAAGCTGGACGCCACCGACGAGGAATGTATAGCCGCGGCTAAGCTTGCGGGCGCGGACGACTTTATCACGCGCCTGCCGGAAGGCTACAACACCATGCTCACGGGCAACGGCGCCAATCTGTCGCAAGGTCAGCGTCAGCTTGTATCCATCGCGCGCGCGGCGGTGGCGGATCCTCCTGTCATGATACTGGACGAGGCTACTTCCTCCATAGATACGCGCACCGAGGCTATTGTGTCGCGCGGCATGGACGCGCTTATGCAGGGCAGGACGGTGTTTGTAATAGCGCACAGATTGTCCACCGTAAAAAATTCGGACGTGATAATCGTGCTCGACCACGGCAGAATAATCGAGCGCGGCAGTCACGAAAAGCTTATCGAGGAGAAGGGGCAGTACTACAGACTATATACCGGCGCATTTGAGTTAGAATAAAAATAACGACGGATCAAAGAAGCGGCAGGGCAAAAGACCCTGCCGTTTCTATTAGAACGTAACACAATATGCGCGCATATACCGAGGTAGGACGGTATATGTACGCAGGAGGAATATTTTACATAAATAGCTTGCTGCTTGGCGTAGGTCTTGCGGCGGATGCGTTTATTATAGCGCTGTCTAACGGCATGACCGGAGTTGGCGGAAAAAGAGGTTTGTCCGCAGCGGTATTGCTTGCCGTTTTCCAGTTTGCGGCGGTAATGATCGGCTGGGCGGTGGCGTATACGGCATATGCCTTTTACGACCCTATAAAAAAGGTATTTTCCTATGTGGCAGCGGCGGTCTTTTTGTACATGAGCATAAGGATGTTCGTTTCCGCCGCGCGGTATGACGGCGCGCAATCAGACGAAAAGAAAGGAATAACCGCGCTTATCATTCAGTGCGCAGCGGCGTCTGTTGACGCTCTTACGGTCGGGTTTACTATAGAGGAGTACGGCTATGTCTCCGCAATAATCTGTTCCGGCGTGATAGCCTTTGTCACGTTTGCGCTATATGCGGCAGGGTATTTCTTGGGTCGCCGCTTTGGCGTAAAATTAGGCAGATGGGCGAGTGTGATTGGCGGCTTGGCGTTTATAGCAATAGCTGTTGTAATCATTATAGGAGGGTAGATAATTCAGAAATAAGAATTAAGAATTAAGAATAATAAACGATGTAGCGCGCTGTCGTGCGCAAAAAGAAATGATAGGTTGTTACACCTATCATTCTGCGTTATAATTCTGCATTGGCTTTGCGCCCTAATCCTCTGTGTACTGTAAAATATCGGCGGGTTGGCAGTCAAGCTCTTTACACAGTGCGTTAAGGGTGGAAAAGCGAATAGCCGATATTTTGCCGGTTTTTATATTGGATAAATTCGCGTCGGTAAGACCTATTTTGGCGGCGAGGTCTTTCAGCTTAACGCCGCGCTCTTTCATAAGCTTGTCTAAATTAAGTATTATCATAGTGTTTCGTCATCTTTCTTTTGCAGTTCGGTTCCGTACTTGGAAAACCAACCTATCAAAAACAGCACGGCGCCCGCTACAATCCCGCCCACTTCGACGGGGAAGTTAAGCTCAGATGCGGGGCAAATGGATTTTATAAGTGCTGTTCCTATAATCGCGGGCACTATGGCAAGTATCCAGACGAATATTGCTACCTTTTTTAGATAATGGCTGACGCCCTCGTTAAAAGGTGATTGCTCCGAAGCAATGGTCTTGAATATTCCCTCGACATTCCAGAGTAAGCCGATTAGAATAAACGCATAAAGCGCAAGCGTGGAAAACATAACCGCTGTTTCCGCATGCGTCATAGAGCTAATTGCATTAGTGTTAGGCAGTACAATAGCCAAGATAATAAAGGTCAAGGTTACCGCAAACGACAGCAGATACAGTACCTTGGAGATGATGTGGCAAACCTTTGCCGTCTTAACGATTTTTTCTTTTAATTCCATTTTGGAACCCTCAATATTTAATAACAACATATTATCATAAAAATTATTGTTTGTCAATAATTTTTAATAAAAATTTATCGATTATCGATAATTTTTTTCAAGGCAAAGGTGCTAATAATGTCAGCTTTTTACGGCTGTTTTTTAATTTCGGCATGAGCATAGGTGTTATTTTCATATTAATTAAATGAGATCGCATTTTTTAAAAAAGTATTGCGTCCTTTGCGTAAACTTGATATAATAGGTAAAAAGGTGATTTGTATGAATATTTCCGATTACATAAAAGAGTTCGGTGATAAAACCTTTAATGAGCGTGCTTTCAACGAGGTGGATAGCCTTATATTTGCCGAGCTTTCATATTTGTATTTTGAGAAGCTAATTGAGCTTGTGCCGCCGGAAAAAACTTTAAGCGATTTATCTGTTCATATGAAGGAGCTTGTGGAACACACCGTGCTTCCGAGGAGCAACACCAAGCTTTTAAGCAATGCGGCAACAAGCGCGCGCTTTAAAAACGTTAAGGTGGGCTGGGTCAACCAAAGCTTTGACGAAGAAAAAACCATTCAGTTTGCGGGCGTTACGTTTATGCTTGAGGACGGTACGGCAGTAGTGGCATTTCGCGGCACAGACGCCAGCATTGTCGGTTGGAAGGAAGACTTTAACATGGCGTTTTTAAGCGAGATACCGGCGCAGGGGCTTGCTGTAGAGTACCTAAATAAAGTTGCCGCCGAGGTGACAGCCGATTTGATTGTGTGCGGACACAGCAAGGGCGGAAACCTTGCCGTTTATGCGTCGGTATTCTGCGACAAAGCTGTCAGAAGCCGCATAAAAGCAATATACAATCACGACGGACCGGGCTTTAACGAAAACATTTTTTCCAAAGCGGAATATGTGGAGATTAAAGACCGAATATTTAAATTGGTTCCGCACGATTCGCTTATCGGCATGCTTTTGGAACATACGGACGACTACAAGGTAGTGCCTTGCAACAGCGCAAGCATCGGACAGCACAATCCGTTTTCGTGGAAGGTCAAGGACGATAACGGCTTTATGGAAAAGCCCAAAACAACAATAACGTCTAAGCTGGCGGATAAAACGATGTACACCTTTATAAACGATATGACAGTTGATCAGCGCAAAGCATTTGTTAACGGTCTGTTTACGGTAATAGAAGGGTGTGGAGTAACGTTTCTTTACGAGCTCCGAACAGAACCGTTAAGACGTCTTAACGGAATGATGAAGGCTTACTTTGCGCTGACGGGCGAGGAGAAAAAGCTGATGGCGCTCGGCGGAATGCGGTTTGTCAAAACGTGGTTTAAATCAATCGTATCCTGGAACGACGAAGAGCAGGACAGTTAAGAGTTCAGAGTTAAGAGTGAAGAAGTATAAAACCCGACCGCTGCGTGGTCGGGTTTTATGGTAATTCCGGTTCAAGTCCTGTTATGCAAAAACGGACTATCGCTTGTGCGACAGCCCGTTTGGTGCGGTTAACAGGACTGGCGCGCATTTGCTTGCGCAAATACGCCCGCTTCGCAGCGCAGCTGCTCGCGCGTTCGCTAAAAAATGTCACATCGGACATTTTTATTAACGCTCACGCCCACTTGGGTTCAAGTCCTGTTATACAAAAACGGACTATCGCTTGCGCGACAGCCCGTTTGGTGCGGTTAACAGGACTTGAACCTGCACGGTTTCCCACCGGATCCTAAGTCCGGCGCGTCTGCCAATTTCGCCATAACCGCTGATTTTATTCAAGTAGGTTGATTATAGCATATAATAATCGGTTTTGCAACTGTTTGCCCCCAAAATACTTGATATTCGACAAGAATAAGTGTACAATTAAATCATGAAAGAAATTGTTGTTGCAAGCCATAATGCAGGCAAGCTAGCCGAGTTTCGCGCCATGCTGAGCGATTACACCGTATTGTCGCCCAAGGATTTAAACATAACTACAGACGTCGAGGAAACGGGCGACACCTTTTACGACAACGCGCTGCTTAAGGCGCGCGCTTTGTTTGAAATAAGCGGAAGACCGTCCATTGCGGACGACAGCGGACTTTGCGTGGACGCGCTTAACGGTGCGCCCGGCGTGTTCTCCGCGCGGTACAGCGGCGGCGGTGACGCCGAAAATATCGATAAGCTTCTCAATGATCTTGACGGCGTAAAAGACCGCACCGCGCACTTTGAATGCTGCATTGTCTACTACGACGGAAAGGACATAATTTCCGCCACAGGCAAGGCGTACGGATATATTACAGATAAGCGAATGGGGAATGGCGGCTTCGGCTATGACCCGGTATTTTTCAGTGACGATCTGGGCAAGACATTCGGGCAGGCGAGCGAACATGAAAAGAATATCGTGAGTCACCGTGCGCGAGCTCTACAGGCTTTAAAAGACAGTCTGTTGCTTGGATAACGACTTTTATGTGCGAAAAGACCGAAAAAAAGCAATATAAGATAGTCGTAGTTTCGGACAGTCATCACGAAACTTCGCGGCTGGAGCGACTGCTGCCGATTATCAATTCCGCCGATTATTTTGTGTTTTGCGGCGACGGTGCGGCGGACGTAATGTGGCTTCGCGGTCGAATAACCGTGCCAATCGCGTGCGTTAAGGGCAACAACGACTTTTGGATTAAGGAGCAGCTTACCGACGTTGCTACAGTGGCGTTTGGACATGCCAGAGCGCTTATCGTCCACGGCCACAGGCACGGCGTCAGGCACGGTCTTGCACTCCTTATGGAAACGGCGATGCTCAAGGACTACAAGCTGGTGTTCTTCGGACATACGCACCATTACACGGACGTGGAATATAACGGCGTACACTTTATCAATCCCGGCGCATTGTGCGAGGGCTCGTATGCAATTGTCACAGGCGACGGCGATAGCTTTACCGTCGAAAATCATTTTATAAGCTAAAAGCAAAATATCAACACAACTCTTTGGAGGAGATTCACAAATGGATTACAAAAAAGAATCGTTAAAGATGCACGAGAAATGGGGTGGCAAAATCGAGACCAAGGTACGCGTCCCCGTCGATTGCCGCGAGGATCTTATGCTCGCGTACACGCCTGGCGTGGCAGAGCCTTGCCTTGCAATTCAAAAAGACGTGGAAAAGAGTTTTACTCTGACGCGCAGATGGAACACCGTGCCCGTCATAACCGACGGTACAGCCGTGTTGGGACTGGGTGACATAGGTCCCGAGGCAGGCATGCCGGTCATGGAAGGCAAGTGTGCGTTGTTCAAGGCGTACGGCGACGTGGACGCTTTTCCGCTCTGCATACGCTCCAAGGACACGGAGGAAATTATTCGCACTATCGAGCTTTTGGCAGGTTCCTTCGGCGGAATCAACCTTGAGGACATTTCCGCGCCGCGTTGCTTCGAGATTGAGAAGCGGCTAAAAGACGATTTGGATATTCCTGTATTTCACGACGATCAGCACGGCACGGCGATAGTAGTGGCGGCGGCGCTTATCAACGCGCTCAAGCTTGCCGATAAACAGCTTGATAAGATTAAAGTTGTAATCAACGGCCCGGGCGCCGCAGGGATTGCCATTGCGCATTTCCTGCTTGATATGGGCGTCAAGGAAATAAGCATGTGCGGACGCCACGGTCTTATAGCTGAAGGCGACGAGGGGCTGAATCCTGCCAAACAGGAGATTGCACGGCTCACCAACCGCAAAAAACAGCACGGCACGCTTGCCGATGCAATGAAGGGCGCGGACGTGTTTATCGGTGTTTCGGTTGCAAATTGCGTCACCAAGGATATGGTTGCGTCCATGGCGGACAGGGCGATTGTATTTACCTGCGCAAATCCCGTGCCGGAAATCAATCCTAACGACGCGCTTGATGCGGGCGCTTTTATCGTGGGCACAGGCTCGTCCGAATATCCCAATCAGATAAACAACGTACTCGTGTTCCCGGGGTTGTTCCGAGGCGCTTTGGACGCGCGCGCAACCACCGTCAACAAGGAGATGATGATAGCGGCTTCACACGGTATAGCAAGCTATGTAGGTAGCAAGCTTTCGCGCGACTATTTGTTGCCCAAGGCGTGGGACAAGGGCGTACACCAAGCCGTTGCCAAGGCAGTGGCGGAGGCGGCAATTAAGTCCGGCGTATCTAAAAATAAGTAATTTATTAGCTTACCTATTTGATGTTAAATTAATCAGACTTAACGGAATAAAGAGGGAATTGTATGTTTTCTAAGCTTAGGGAAAGGTTCAGCGTACTGCTATCCAAAAAACCGGGCCGAGTGGTAATACTGGTTATCCTGCTGTTGAATATCGCGTTCATACTGATATCTGCGGCGGTCATAAAGGCGTTGTCGCTGTCCGGCACGGAGGATATGGGGTATTGGCGAGCGGTTTACTACACCGTCACCATGATTCTCGACGCGGGCTGTATAGACTACGTGGTGTCGGACATAGGCGTTGCGGGCGTTGCGCTTGTTATAATTTGTCTTGTCGTCATCGTGCTCGGCATGATCCTGTTTACCGGCGCGGTAATCGGTTACTTGACCAACTACATATCGGGTTATATCGAAAACGCCAATACAGGCTCGCACAAGCTTGTGCTGTCCGATCACACAGTAATTCTCAATTGGAATTCGCGCGCGTCCGAGATAGTCAACGACCTGTTGTACAGCGACAATCGCGAGGTGGTTGTCATCCTTGTGCCCGACGGCAAGGAAGCGATAGAGCGCGAGCTTTCCGAGCGAATTTCCGACACGCTTAAAAGAGAGCGTGCGGATGTAAAGGAGCGCGCCAAAAAGTACAGTGGGCTCAAGCGCATTTCCTACCGCATGAAGCACAGGTTTAAAAACAACGTCACCTTTATCGTGCGCGAAGGCGACACGTTCTCTACCGTGCAGCTGACGGACATATCTCTCGAACACGCCAAATCGATTATAATACTCGGAAACGACGTCAACAACACGGTGTGCAAGTACGAGCATTCCACATCTATTACCGATCGCGAAAAGGGCAATCCGCAAACGATAAAATCGCTTGTCCAGGTCGCGGCTATAACCGCCGCAGAGCAAAGCGACGACAATCAAAAAATAGTCGTGGAGACGGAAGACGAGTGGACTAGCGAACTCATCAATAGGATAATCACACAAAAGCAGGTGAACGGGAAGTGCAATATAATTCCGGTAAATGTCAACAACATACTCGGCAGACTGCTTTCTCAGTTCTCGCTCATGCCCGAACTCAATCTCGCGTACAGGGAGCTGTTTTCCAATAAAGGCGCAACGTTTTACGCCAAGCCCACAACTTCTTCCGACGAGGCGGCGTTTACCGCTGCGTATTTAAGGACGCACTTGCATTCCATTCCGCTTGCCATTCACGAGGATCGCGGCGTAAGGTACGCATACTATTCTGCGGAATCTCCGCGCGACGACGGAAAGATCAGCGATATTCCGCATAACAAATTCAAGGTTAAGCTCAACAAAAACTACTGGTTAGAGCAAAAGAACGTCATCATACTCGGACACAACAGCAAAATTAAGGACATTATGGACGGGTTTGACGGGTTCCGCGGTGAGTGGAACGACAAGAGCGGCAAGGAGATCATGAACATCATGGTCATCGATGATAAGGCCCACCTCGAAAAGATGGACTTTTATAGGGCGTATCCGTATGTAACCCAGACGGTCGAGGCGGATATTTACGACAAGCGGGTGGTGTGCGACACTATAGAAAAATTTATCGACGGGAATGAAACGGACACCAGTGTGCTTATTCTGTCCGATGACACTGTGCCAAATGAGGATATAGACTCCGCGGCTATTGCCAATCTCATATACGTCAGCGATATAATTCACCGCAAAAAGCTTGCCGATCCGGAGTTCGACGAGGGGCGGATAGACGTAATCGTCGAGATTATCAATCCCAAGCATTACGATATAGTAAAAAGCTACAGCGTCAACAACGTCGTCATAAGCAACCGCTACATAAGCAAGATGATTACACAGCTCGGCGAAAAGGACGTGCTGTTCAACTTCTATAACGACATTTTGTCATACGACAGCGCTGACGCCACAAAGTATGAGAGCAAGGAGATATACGCCAAAAAGGTAAATAGGTATTTTGAAGAATTGCCTGCGCCGTGTACCGCTGCCGAGCTCATTCGCGCCGTTTACGATGCGGCGGCAGGGCTCGATCTTCCGCCGGAGGAGCGCAACCACACGCTCGTACTCGGCTATGTCAAAAAGGGCGGGGAGTTGGTGTTGTTCTCCGGCAATCAGAGCAAAATCCGCGTAGAGCTCGAACCAACCGACAAGATCATAGTCTACAGCAATCACTGATTTTTTGCGCTTTTTTAACATACGGAGAGGATAATGGATATAAAGAAAGAAGCATTTAAAATCCTTAAAAGTTTTACGGAGAAAATTCTTTAATAATTTGTATCAAGATTTAATTCCATACATTATGGATAATATAATAAATGTGGAACGAGGGTAGCCACGACCGGAAAACGATAGTTTAATCTCAATACACTTAAAGATTCGAACTTTTGCTCCTAAATTCTCCCAAATTATATTACGGACTATTTTTTCGGATTTAATCCGGCATTAGCCTGTATTTTTTATTGTTCGTTTCTAGCTTACTCCTAAATTCAAATTATAGCAAGTTTGTGTCGGGATAATCGATGGCACACATTTAATTTGACTAGCTTAAAACTTAGACTTCAATGAAACAGGTCTTTTGTTAGACAGTCAACCTCCTTGCTTTTGTTGCATGAGAATGATATAATATTGTCAGAGTACGGCGCGAAAAATTCTTTGGAAATTTTTTTATAAAGTGTTAACTCCCGATTAAATGGGCTCTATATATGAGTATCAAACAAAAAGGAGCAACATCAATGAAGAATTTTTACGAAGTACAAGCAAAGTGTGGACACGTGGGAAGAAGTAGATTTTTCCGGGGAACTTTTTATGTTCGCGCATATACGGGCAGCGAGGCCGCTGCCATTGTAAGACAGATGCCGCGCGTCAAACACGATCACAAAGACGCCATATTGTCGGTCAGACGGATTGACAAAGAGGAATATGTTGCGGGACGGATAGAGCGCCGGCAAAATATCTATTACTCGTGCGTTAACGTTCAACAGCAACGGGAATATCTCGATCAGATAGAGGATTATATAGAGGACGAGGTCAAGCCGGAAAAGAATCGCGGCGAAATGGACAAAAAGAGGCAGGCGCGCATCCGCATTAACAACATCAAAAACAAGCTGTTGCAAAAATACGCCGCTGCGGAAATGGCGTTTGCCGGCTAACAGTTAAACGAGGTGAACAACATGAAAAAAATAGTATTTAGCGATTTACCGATGAAAAAGCAATTGTTCGATCTGTGTTACCGTGTTGACGGCAACAAGGCTTTGGAATACGAGGGTGCTGTTGCTTTTCCTATAAATGCCGTGTTGGCCCGCACACTGAAAAATGAAGATGATGTAAAGATCGTGCTGCTTAGCAAAACCGATGTGGAGGGTAACAGTGCTGTAAATGCCGGATTGTTCCAAAAAGAGCTGAATGCGATTAACGAAAAGATTGGCGCACATATAGAGTACGTTACTATAACCACGCCGTTTATCGAAACGCGCGAGGTCCACGAAAAGCTGTTCCGCGATATGGCGGCAAAGCTTGAGGACGGCGCACAGATAATAGCCGATATCACATACGGTCCAAAGCCTCTGCCAATTATAATGTTTTCGGTTTTGAACTTTGCGGAAAAGTTTTTCAATGCGGAAATCAAGTACATTGTGTACGGCAAGGTCGACTTTGTGAGCGGAGGAAAGGCTCCGCAAAACCCTATAATTTTTGACTTGTCGCCGCTGTATTATCTTAATAATCTTACTAATACCATGGAGTTTTCATCGAGTAAAGAAGCGCTTAAAGCTTTAGACGAGATTATAGATTTTTAGGCGGAGCACCGTGAAGCGTACAAAAGAACAATTGGAAAACGCAATAAATTTTTCGCCGTTCCTTTTGATACGAGCGGAGAGCGGGATGGAGGCGGAATACGCCGCCGCGTTTCGTCGGTTTACCGGAGATCTTTACGAGTACGCCGATGCGTTTGTTTTTGGCGACTGCATACTGTCCGAATACGGTGTTGAATTTATGCAGACGGTCAAGCTGTGTCTTGCCGGTTACGACAGTGCGATGCCTTTTTTAAATTATTTTATAAGCAGTCTCGCCACAAACATAAAAAGAGTTAGAGCTAAACGCCAAATTGACGAAAGGCGAATGGGCGTAAATATCGGCAAAAAGCAGGACGCCATTGTCAGAGCAGTATTCAGATACGCCGACAGTAAGGGTTTGGACGTGTACGACGAATATGTGCAACAGCGAATATCCGAGCGGTTTAACATCGCTATCGACGTCGTCCGCGAGGCTTTGATCGCCAATTACGAGGCGGCGCCAATAAGCAACATAACGACAACCGACGACGGTGAGATTGACTTGTTTGACAGTGTGGTGGCTAAAGGCGACTTGGGTGAGCGGATAATCGAAGAAGACAGTCTTGTTGAGCTCGTCATCGAAATCGAAAAAGCTTATGCTGCATGCAGAAAGGACACACAGCGCACGGTGCGCTACAAGCTTACGGCGCAATTGATAGCTGCGCTTGACGGTGACACCGAAAAGATACATAAGATAAAGCAACGAATATCGTTCTTTACGGATGAGGTGTACGAAGTTTACAAAAACAAAGGTGAACCCAAGGACAATCGGCTTAGCAGTATGTGCGGAGTGTCGCCACCAAGCTTCAGCCGCGCATACGACACGTTCAAGACCAAGTTGGCGGAGCTAAGAAAACAGTAAAAATACTTTTACAAGGGATTTAAATCTGGAGAGACAAAATATGGCGTATCTATATTTGAACTTTGTTGATAATTTGGAAGCGGGCAGTCGCAATCCCAACGATTTGTACAACACGTCGCTCACCGAGCAGTATCGGGTGTTGCGTCAAAGGTTCGACGGCAATTTTCCGGAAACGCTCGTCGATTTTATCAATATGTTTTGTCCGTACAGCGTTTCGGAATACTTCATATCACTGCCGAGCTTTGATAGAAAAATCAGCACCGTGGTCAACAGAAGCGGTAGAGAAAACAACTACATTAATAATATGGTTATTCGCCCCACGGGAACACCGTATTCTCGCGGCGTGCTACCCGAAAATTACGAGCTTATACTAATCGGCGATGTCATGCTCGGTAGCGTTATTTCCGTTTCGGTTAAGGGTATTGACATCATCGACAAGTCGATGAAAAAGTTTGGTGAAAAGAGCGTAGAATGCAATGCGGCTTGTGCTTTTTCAAGGACAACACTGCGTACGGGTGCATCTGTTCCCGATTACGGCACAAGGGAATTGCATGAATCTGTGCTGACAAACGACTTTGTGGATGAGCTTTTTCAAGAATTATCACCGGTGCCGAAAACCAAGTACAAAAAAGTTTTAAGCATATTCGATACCTGGCAAAAGTACATAGAGTTCAGGAAATATTATCTTACCAAGCAATCGGAAAAGTGCGAGCGCATTTCCACTGCGGATGTATGTGACGCCTATATGATTTCCAGAGAGGCTTATAGGCGGAGAGAGGACGATTACGCTCCGCTGCTTCTCGACGGCATTTCGGCGTTTTCTCGGAGCGAGCAGGTTATTTTGTCTAAGCCTGTGACGGGCGCGGAGAGCTTTCCGCTTATTCGTGTCGACATAGATAAAAACCGTAAACTGGTGCTTAGCGAAACCACCGGAAAGTTCGGCAAAGGCAAGCCTAAGTACGAGGCGGATTTGCAACGCTACACAAAGAATGCGATGGGGTTGTCGCCAACCGAGCCGAAATTTGACGACAACGGCAATTTGCCAAAGGGGTATAAGTTCAATCAATATCTTTTGGGTGAAAGATATTTGTTTACATTCGCCGACATAGAGCCGGATTGCGAGGTGATAGTAAGCAAGTACGAAAGAAGCCGCAAGGCGGCGGAAAAAGCGATTGACGACAAGTTTACCGCCGTAATTTCTGTGGAATTGGCAAAGTTTATGGCTACGCAAGAGCCTACAATAACGGTAAAATATACCCGTCAGTTAAGCGATTACGAACGCGGACTGAACAATACGATTGACGACGAAGTGCGCGAAAATTATGATAGGGATGTTCAAAAAGAATTCGAGCGTGCCGTCGCCGAAAAGGTTAGGCCGCTTAAAATCACATACGACAGAAATCGGCAAGAAATTGAACAAAGAATCGCTAAGCTGAAAAAAGACGGCGAACAAGATAGAGCATCTCAGCTTCAAGAGAGTATCGTTGCACTCAAGCGCAAATACGAAGAAGACTGTGCCTATGCTGCGAAAGAACTTAATATTCGGGATTTTTATGTCGCACGAAATAATAGATTGATAGCAAATAAGCGCAAGAGCCTTGATATTGCCAGGCAGACCGAGTTGGATAAAATCAAACGCGAAAAAGAGCATCAATTACAAACCCAATACGAAGGGACAATTCGCGCAGAAAAGGCGACAGTACAAAAGGAGCTTGCCCAAAAGCGCGATCAAGAGATAGACGTCAAAAAAGAGAATGAAACTGTACGCCGCTACAGTATTTATTTCCGCCTGGACGAAAGCAACAAAACTCTTGCCGGACTAAAAAATGAAATAATCGCAATAGATGCGCGTTATCTTATATACGACAGCCGCGCTGAGCGGACTAAAATTGAAAGGCAGGAGCGTGCGCTCGCTTCATTTATGGGCGGCTATGTAAAGAATCCGTATTTGCCGGCATACCTATTTGATGCTAAATCGCTCGGTAGTACAAAGAGGACGGCGGACGATATAGATTGGTGCTTGGAGAGTCTTAACGATAGGCAAAAGCTCGCCGTACAAAAGGCGCTCGCGAGCGAGAGTATCTTTCTTTTGCAGGGACCTCCCGGCACCGGAAAGACGCAGGTTATAGCGGAGATAACCGCACAGCTGTGTAAACGCGGCAAAAAGGTACTGATTTCCTCCGAAACGCATAAGGCAATCGATAATGTGTTCGAGCGGCTACCTAAGATACCGGAAATACGACCGCTTAGGCTTATTCCGTCGCAAAACGGCAAAGAAACAAATTACAGTCCCGAAAGGTTGGTGGATAATTTCTACCTTAATATCAGCCGCAACCTGGAAAAACAGGTGGATAGGTTTGAACACTTTGAGGAAACAAAGGCAACCTTTGGCGAAATGATGAAAAAGCTGCACCTTGACTACGATAAGGTATTGAGGTTGAAAGGGCAGGTCGCACAGGTGCAAAAGGAGAGACGCTCCGTTTCCGCAGATATCAATAAGCTTAATGAGGCGCTCGATAGCCTGCGTGGGGAACTATCCGTTGTGTGCGATGAAATAGAACAGTTTAGGCGCACGATCAAATATATCGAAACATACCGCTTTGTCGGAGAAGATGTCAAAGAGCAGTACTTAGCAGATTTTTCGGACGCAGTCGATATGTTACTCAAAAAATATTCTTGCTTTAACAAGCTGTCCAAGGAAAAGGTGAGTGAGCTTGTCAAGTTGGACGTGGGCGTGGTAAAAAAAGAGCTTGCCGATCTGTTGTCCGAGGATAATGATAGAACGATCAGGCTTAAAAACAGACAACGAGAGCTAAAGGAAATTCTTTCCGAACTGCGTGACCCCGAAACGGACGAGCCGCCCACGGAAGGGGACGAGCATTTTGAGCAATATAGAAAATATCAAAAAGAATTGATGTCTGTTGCAGGTGAATTGCGTCTGGCACAAGAGACAAGCAAGTTCGACATTTCGGATACCGTGGTGTTTTCCGTTCTTCCGCATATCGCCGGAGATAAAGACAGGCTTAAAAAGCTGCCCGACGAGCTAACTGCATTCAAAATAGAAGTGCAACGCACGTTAAACGAGGTTAAGGACAGAATAGAAGAGGACATGAAACCTATCCTCGCACAGCAAGACCGGCTGGATAGCAACATAAGAGAAAAGCAGATAACAATTAACAAACTGAAACAAAAGCTTGAGGAGCTTGGCGAGGATCAAACGCTTGTGGAGTATTCGGAGCTTAATTCCGCATTAAAGCAGAGCGTTTCGCGGTTTATGCAAGACTTTGATATAGTGTGTGAGTACGATCCGAACGATATGGGAAAGGCGTTCTCCATTATTGCAGACGAGTGGAAAAAGTTAGAACGCGACTATAAATCCACGCAACCGGAAAACGCCGTAAAAATTCCCATGTACCGCAAAATCCGCGATTATCTTGTGCGAAAGGATATTTTGGACGAGGACAGACAAGAGTACACTCGCGCTCTGTACGATAAGGCTAATGTGTTTGGAATTACTTGCACCAGCCGCGACAAATTTACAAAAACGCAGTTAGAAGAGCTTGGTCGGTACGGCATAGAAGATGTTAACATACGCACGCAAGGTATTGATGTGGTCATTATCGACGAGGTGTCCAAGTCGTCATTCCTCGATTTGCTCATTCCGATTTTGTACGGGAAGACGGTAATCCTTGTGGGCGACCACAGACAGCTACCGCCCATGTACGATTTGCGCCACATGAGGGAAGAAGACTTTGAGGG
The DNA here is from genome assembly GCA_022508365.1 of Clostridiales bacterium. Lineage (GTDB taxonomy): Bacteria > Bacillota > Clostridia > Christensenellales > Pumilibacteraceae > Anaerocaecibacter. The sequence goes on from JAFLVH010000027.1 coordinate 15,320, forward strand.
GTTGAACGATGATATTATCAATCAAAGCATCAACGAAAAGTACACCGCTTTATACGAAGAGTGCTTTTTCAAGAAACTTTACGAGGAAGTGCCAGATGACTTTAAGGTTATGCTTAACAAGCAATACCGTTGCCACAGTCATATAATGGAAGTTTTCAACCATTTTTACGGCGGCAGCCAAAAAGGTTTGCAGGTGGGAGTTCCGCAGCAAGACAACGAAAAGCAACACAACCTTACAGTCCGCATAAACGGCAATACCGTTATCGATCCAGAGCATCACATTTACTTTGTCGATTGTGACGAAAGGGAATCGAGCGCCTATGAGGGCAGTACGTCCAAGGTCAACGAGCAGGAGGCGCAGGTCGCAATCGAGCTATTGCGGCAATTGGATGCGGCAAGCGGCGAGCTTATTAAATCCGGTAAAACAAATAAGGACAATGGGCGCAAAGACGAGCGCCCGAGCGTCGGCATAATTTGCACATATGGCGATCAAGCTTCTCTTATTAAGAAAAAACGCAAAGGTAAGCAGTTTAACAATTTTTCCGGCAAACAGGACGAAAAACTTATTATAAGCACTGTCGACGACTTTCAGGGCGACGAGAGAGATATCATAATTCTTTCCATGGTCAGAAACCCTGCGGGAAAGAAATTCGACCTGGAATTTCTTAAAAAGTTCGAGCGTATCAATGTTGCGCTGTCTCGGGCGCGAAAGCTGCTTATTGTGGTGGGAGCGCGAAAATTCCTGTCCGATTACGGTATAATCGATTTGCCGGATATGGACGGACGCGGCGCAGGCAAAATCAATTTCCACGTCTACAAAGAGATTATCGACACTATAGATTTTAGGGGAAAAATAATTCCGGCACGAGATATCATTCCCATACACGACACCATAGGAGGAAAGTAGTATGGAAGAGAAGTTAATAAAGCAGATAAAAACGCAATGTCCGTTTCCGCTTTTGATTTATAAGACGCGCATAAAGTATAATGAGGTGCGCAAGGCCTCCGGCGTAGCATACATCTTGCTCGAGCTTATAGACAAACAAAAGTCCGATGTGCGTTTTTCCGAGGCGCTTAAAAAATTCGGCATACCTACCGAACTTCACAGCCTTTTCGGCATAGAGTTAGAGGGGCTCATCAATACCGAAATAGTCAAATCCAAGTATGCGGCATCGCACTTTTCCAATCCCAAGCATTTTGCGTTAATCAAGCTGAACGATGTCGCCATTACACCAAAGGGCAAAAAGCTGTTCAGCGAGGGCGCGCTTCCCACCGGAGTGGAAAAAGAAAAGGCTAAGGATATTTTTTACAGTCCCGTCACTAATCGCTTTGATGTGTACTCCGACGTGACATACTCTCCGATTGCAAACTGTTTTTTGGGCGAGGATTTTTTGGACCGTGTTGATTTAGACATAAGCGGTTTAGGGGATTATCTCAATGCAAACCCTACCAAAGTGGGCTTAAAAGCAGAGGAACGCATGATTTCGTTCGAAACGGAACCGCCGCAAAAAATGCACATCCGTTCGGAAGAGAATATCGCCTTAAATATATATTCTTCACATATAGAGTTTGCTTTTGCGACCACTACGGAACGGGCATTTTTCGACAAGTATTATTCGTCCGCTATCATGGAAAGCGGAATGGTAATGAAAAACAAATTTAAGTTTCCGGAAGCCGTCGCGAACATTCCTACGATAGATATTACGTCAAATCGCAATCTCACAGCAGTCTATTTGCCAGAGGATTTACCTAAACAGGCAAAGCGCCCGTGTGTTGTGTTTTTACAGAGAGGCGCAGTTATAGAGCGCGACGGCGCTATTTGTCCAGACGACAAGCTCTCACGGTTATTGCTCGATAAATTGGATAAAAACGCTCAATTCGCACTTTTGGACACGTCAGGATGCAGAGTGTACAGTGCTGTTAAAGTAGCTATGCCGTGTAAGAACTTTGGCGATATTTTTACATTGCCGCTATTAACGGAGAGCAATGCGGACGAATCTGTCTTCAGAGAGGTTATCGAGATGCTTTACAATGAGTATTCAGAAAAGCCGTTTGACGACGAGGAAGGGCGTGTGGTCACATATGTTGCAGACTGCTTGGGCGCAGAGTACTTCGGCAAATTCATCGATAAAAAGCTTGGGACGGTTATTTCGGCAGACGAGCAAACGGAAATGCTGTTAAAGTTTAATTCGGCGCTCAAAAAGCACCAGGAATGGGGTGAATATTTTACCAAGGCGGCAACCGAGCTGTACAACAGGAGTATAAACGAGGTTAAAGTCGAAAATGTAATTTACAAAAACACGGTTTTGATGTCGCTTAAAACCGCTCTGAAAATCCCGAATATAGAATACGTGCGTAGATTTTCGGAAAACATTTGCAAAACAGAAACGTGCGAGATCGTATACGAGGCGCTTAATTCGGCAATGCCCGATATGGAGATGGAAATTCTTTCGGTTGCCAATGTTATCGAAACATTTATGAATGCCGTGCTGGGAAACACATCGATCAATTCCGATACGGAACTTGCCGGCAAGTATAAGACAGTTCGTGTCAACCTATGGAAGCTGTGCGACATGTTAGGAGTAACAAACAGCGCCGAATACACATTAAAGGACGATTACAATAACGACACATTCTTCAATGCTTATGTAACGCTTTTAGATGTAGCAAAGGCGATAGAAAAGTACAGGCAGTTTGCGAGTAAAGAATACGAAATGTTCGGACGATACCTTGCAATATTCGAGCCCATACACGAGCTTTTGTCCATCGAGCGTACGGCGGCGTTTCACCCCGAAAATATAACGCCCAAGTACATTGATGATTTTCTTGCAAGAGGCAAATATAAGGACGCAATCTGCGATTTGTTGGTAAGGCTGCAATACGATTTGTGCAAAAAATTGCATGTAGACAAGTCCACTCCGGTCAATGACACGATAAACGGTGCTCTTAATAAAAAACTTATCACAAAGCCGCAAGCCGACGCTTTGCACGGACTTCGCATGTGTAGAAACGGATTCCAGCATCCGGGTGCAGCGCAGATACCGTTTGATAGACCTACGATAGCAAATTGGCGCGATTTAGTATTTATGGTAGGAGGGTTGAAATGAGCCATTCCGTGCAAATAGATTATCAAGGAATAGCAATCCAATGCCAAAGCATTTGCGAGGTGGCAGAGCGGCAACTCGGCTCGATAGACGAATTGCTTGCCAAAGCGGAAAGCACATCGGGACGAATAATGACGGATTGCGCCGCTGCGCTCGCTCGGACAATCAAACAAGAGAGAGAAAAATTGACGGCGCAAATCAAAGCAGTGAGGGAAAATGCTGCCACACAAGCTTCCGGCAGAAGTGCTTATATTACCGAAACGCTCGGCAATGCGCACGCGTTGCAGTCTGCGGTAGACACTCTCGCGTCGCAACGACTGATGGAATTCGAAAGTCTGCTTGAAACACTGCTTAAAGATAGTATAGAGGATTATCAACGAAAATTGCGAGAGCAGAACAGCGGAGTCGTAACCGTCGATTTGCGCACGCAGGCAGTGCTGGACGGGATAAGCGATGAGGTTTTACGGCAGTTTACATATCTTGCATACCTTCGCGATAACACGCTTATCGGCGACGCGCTCATTGATGCCGGCAAGCAGCTTATGAATCAAACTGTCAACCAGACATATGAGAGCCGTTACGAAGAGGAGCGCGCAAAAATTCGTGCCGAGCTGGAAGCGTCTCGAGTAGCGCCGGGAACGGTTGCAAAAGTGACAGAGGAGGCTCAAGGTACGGCTCGCGAAAAGCTCGCTACGATGCGTCAGAGCGCTACGTCAGAAATCGTCGGCGAAAAGGTTCGGCAAAAATCTCTTAAAATTATCATGGATGCAATTAAGCAGCGCGGATTTATTTTAGATAAGAAGAACATAAAAATCAAACGCGATACAAACGAAGTGATTTTAGTCGCTTTAAAGGCGAGCGGAGAAAAAGCGGAGTTTCGTATATTCCTCGACGGCAGATTTATTTACGATTTTCACGGATACGAGGGTCAGGCTTGCCAAAAGGATATCGAGCCGTTTATGCACGATTTGGAAGAAGTGTACGGCATTCATGTAACCAAACAAACTGAAATTTGGAGCAATCCCGATAAAATTGCTACGATGAAATATCAGGCAATCAACACCAACAAAAATAAGAAATAAGGAGACTGATAATGGCACTTATCACTACAATTAACAGATTAAGGCGCGAAATAGGTATCAAAAGATGCGTAATAGTCGAGGGTAATGTCGGCGATGTTTATCTCAACGAGAAAAAGCAAATCGTCGATTTGAAGCAATATCTTATGGATATGCTTAAGGCCATGGACTTTGACGATGTGTTGTATTGGGATCGCATTGACGGCGTGGACGGTGATATATCACGGCTTTCCGTCATAGACGAGGTGGAAGTTGAAGGTGACGCGTACGCCTTTGACGATGATGACGAAGGTTCCAAGAAAGAGGAAGAAAAGACGGGTAGCGGACTTTTTAAGGAGCCTGCCGAGATTTTCAATATCATATTTAAAAACTTAAAAAAGCCTAATCGCAAAACAGCGTTCGTGTTGAATTGGGCGGACTATTTGTTTTCGACGGGCGGCCAGCTTCCGCCGGACGAGCGCGAGCTATTGACTCTTCTCGGCAAAGCCATAAAAGATAAAAAAGTTGATTATCTTTCCACGGAAGTTAACGAAAGTACAATTGTGCTTGTGACAAGCAAGCTTGCTATGTTTCCGCTTTCGTTCTATCAGGGTAATCCCGAAGTGTCTTGTTTGACGCTTTCCAAACCGGACAGAGAAGAGCGCGAAAAGATGATGGAAAAGATCGAGAGCGGTTTTGAAGTGAAGTTAAAGCCTGGTGAAACGCTTATGACCTGCGATAAAAAGAACGAGTATATCGATATGCTCGACGATTTTACCAATCGTGAAATCATTCAGCTTGCCAGGCTTTCTCGCAAAGAAGGTAAAATGCCGTTTGAGCAATTATACCTTTTGTTCAAGTACGGCGAAAAGGACAACCCTTGGGAAAAGCTTGACTATAAAGCAGTGAAGAACATTAAAAAGATTCTTGCAGAGCGCGTTGTCGGGCAGGACGAGGCTATCGAAAAGATAGAAAAGGTTGTAGTTAAGGCATATATGGGATTGACCGGAATTCACAAATCCTCCAGTCGTTCCGCGCCTAAGGGTGTATTGTTCTTTGTCGGGCCTACCGGCGTGGGCAAAACCGAGCTTAGCAAAGCTCTTGCTAAATTCTTGTTCGGAGACGAACAGGCTTGTATTCGGTTTGATATGTCCGAGTATGCGCAAGAAAACAGCGACCAAAAACTTATCGGTGCGCCTCCGGGATATGTAGGCTATGAAGAGGGTGGACAGCTTACCAATGCTGTTAAAGAAAAACCGTTCAGCATTATATTGTTTGACGAGATTGAAAAGGCGGCAAAGCCTAATCCTCGCATACTGGATATTTTCTTGCAAATCCTTGAGGATGGTCGTTTGACAGATAGCAAAGGCGAAACGGTTTATTTCAGCGAGAGCGTTATAATATTCACGTCCAACCTAGGCGCTTCGGAAGTGTCATCAAGCAGATCTAACGAGGAGATTGCCGAAGAATTTATCAAGATTGTAAAGAATTATTTTGATAATGAAATTAAGCGTCCCGAAATTTTGGGGCGTATCGGATACAGCAATATAGTTCCGTTTAATTTTATCAAAGATAAGGAGTTCAGCGTAAAAATTGCACGGTCCAAGCTCCGTCCCGTACAACGCGCAATCGCTGAGAAATACCGTATAGATTTGGAATTCGCCGACGAGTTAAAGTTCATCAATTACATATTAGGCGGGGCGGACAGTAGCAAGGGCGGTCGTGACATTCTCAACGCAATCAACGATAAGCTTTTGGATGAGCTTGCTATGTTCATGTTTGAGAATAAGCAAGATTTGTCGTCGTTTAAAGGCGCAAAAATTATTGTAAGCGTAGTAAAAGATAAATTGCATTTTGAATTTGACAATGATTAAGTTTAATATTGCAAGTATAAATCGCTGTACGGAAGTAGAAGGTCCGTACAAGAGGTTGTGCATTTGGTTTCAGGGCTGCAATATTCACTGTAATGGATGTTGCAATCCTGATTATCAGCCGCTTATACCGAAAAATCTTTTATCTCTTGACGAGCTTACTAAGATTATAACATACGCAAAAGAAGAGTTCGAGATAGAGGGCGTAACGTATTCGGGTGGAGAGCCTACTTTGCAGCAAAACTTACCTGCGCTAACTGAGGAGATTCAAAAGCTAGGGCTAGGAGTAATATCTTTTACAGGCAGGCTGTATGAGGAAGTAAATGATACTTTGCGCGGTTGCGATGTCGTGCTGGACGGCGCATATATTGCCAACAAAGCGGAGAGGAAAAGACGCATTCTCGGCTCGACAAATCAGCGTATAATTTGCTTAACCGACAGATATAAAGATTGCATAGAAGATTGGTTTAACCAAAACGAAAGTAAATCAGTAGAGGTGAATGTCGGAACGGTTATTGTAGCAAACGGGGACAAAATATAAATAAAGTTTTTTTTTACTAATAATTTCGGCGTTCTCGTGGCTTATAATTAGAGGACGAATTAAACTTAATAAACGGTTAAGTGAAGTCTGAACCTAACAGATTTCCTTTTTCGTGCATAAATGAATAAAAATTGATTAGATTTTGGCTAAGCATTAGACAATTGTTTTTTCAACGGCTTACATATTTCGTCTTCTCAGATATGGAGCTTTTACTGTTTCAGTGGAGAATTTATAATCGATATTATTGAGCTAATTTAGCTAAAATAGGAGTTCACTCCCAAATTCACTCCTAAATCGATCTAAGAGAATTACTCCCAAAAACAAAACATTATATGTTATAATAGAAAAACTTGATACACAACATATAATGTGATGGCTGGGGAGAAAGATTCAAACTTTCGACGTTACGGAGTCAGAGGAAGAGGGTAAAGGCGAAAAATACAAAATATTGTATATAGATGATACATTAGATACTATACC
>JAFLVH010000028.1 GCA_022508365.1 Clostridiales bacterium
AGAGAATGGCTATATTTCTAAACTGACTTGGGGAGATGGCGTACCAATATTCGGACGTATAGAACAAAAAGGAAGGTCGTACTTTATTATGAAGGAAAAGCAGCAAGAAACAAATAATGTTGTCGCGCAAAAAGATAAAATATTTATCAGCCATTCTTCTAAAGATGAAGAATTTGTTGTTAAGCTTGCGCAGCTTTTTGTGCTTCTAGGAGTTAATAACGATAGTATTTTCTGCTCTTCTATTGAAGGGCAGGGCGTAAAACACGGAAAGAAAATTGAAGAAGCTGTGCGCAATGAAATCATCGAAGACAAAATTTTAATTTACATAATATCTAAAAATTTTATGGAAAGTAATTATTGTCTTAACGAACTTGGTGCAGGGTGGATTTTGGCAGATACTCGAACGCAAAGCAAAAATTTATTCCACATTAAATTACCTGATATAGCATTTGAAGATATTAAAGGATTTATAAGCGGCGGCGATAAGTGTACGGAATGCAACGAAAAAAGCATAACTGCTTTTGTTGAAGAATTCGAAGAGGTATTAGGCTTGTCTCCTAAAAAGCCAACGATGTACCGCAATCTCGTTGATAATTTTATAAAAGATACTCAACCCTTTATTGATGCCGCAGAACAATCGGGCACGCTGAATAAAGAAGAACAAAAAAAGCAAGAACTGGAAAAATATAAATATATTCTTTCACAAACAACCCCTGCTGAAAGAAAGATTATTAAAGATATTTTTAATTCCCAATCCGGGGAGGTCGTTTTAGATCCCACAAGCACTGTTGTTGTGGGATTGCAGCAAAAAAGAATTATTTATACCGGAGCGCGTTATTATAATTATTTTTTTCCTGGAAGTAAATTTGCCCTTAACACATGGGTTTATCAAGTTTTTGAAGCCGATCCAGATTTAAAAAATAAAATTTTGACTTAACATAACAGTCGGACAAAATGTCCGACTGTTACTATTTATGGCGGCCGGGCGAGGAACAAATAAAACACTCAATCAAAAAATAATATTACAATTCCTTCATGATGAGGAATAACACTGTTTACTCAAATCCTGAATCGACTAAAAGTGCGATTAAGTCTTTCTTCTCCTGCGATAATTTGCGAAATTTATATGAAACTCATTTATTGACATCATATATACATTGTGATATAATATCTATAATACGTTGTGGTTGGTGATAAAAATGGAAATAGCAGAACTAGTGTTAAGTTGTATTTCTACCGCCGTTGCAGTCATATCTTTTATTTTTGCGTTTATTGCTAAAAAAACTGCTAGTGATGTAAAACGCGAAATTTCTTTTATAATTAAAAACAATCCTGATTTAAAGGTATCACTGAAAAACAGCGAAAAGATGGTAAATAAAGTCGATGGGAATAATAATGTTGTTGCCAATGGAGATATCAATGGAAAATAACAAAAATCGGGTTAATGGGAATAATAATATTGTTGCCAATGGAGATATTACAGAAATTAACAATTTTTCCCCATCAACTTTATATATATTCAACATACAAGTTATGGCTGACATAATTAACGCCATTTATGATTCAAAAAATGATATAACTCCGCTTAATGACTTTGAAGTGGTAGACGACATAAAAATAAAGAATATGCTGAATAAAATTGAGGATGGATTCTTTAATGATATCATAAAACCGTATTATGATGAATTTGGTAAATTAGATGCGTTTTTTAAAAATCCAAGAAACAAGGACATCGCACAAAAGTATAAATCTATTCTTACCGAGGTTAGGGGGCGAATATATTGCGAAATAAGTGATGGAAAAAAATTACAAAATATTTTACCAACCCTATTCGACTATGCTAAACAAAAACGTCCCGACTTATTCATTGGAGATAATCTTCATTACTTAAACTTGCTAGCGTATTATATGTATACCAACTGTGATATAGGGAAAAAAAATGATTAAACCGGATAAATTTACAGATCCTAAAAATTGTATATATTATAACTGTTCTATACTTTTAAAAATACTTAAGGATCAACCAATAATAAGCAACAAAGCTTTACATGATATTTATTTAAAAAAATTAGGAGATGCGGCTGAATCTCTTTATCTACCCAGTTTAGATTTCTTATTCCTTTTAGGAAAAATTGAATATCATATTGACAGCGATGAATTGGAGTTGAAACATGAAATTAAGTAAACTATATGCTAATAATCCATCATTTAAATCAATTGTGTTTAATGAAGGAACAAATATTATAATTGGACGCATAAAGAATTATACAACTAAAAATGCAAACTGTCATAATTTAGGTAAGTCATTAATTGTGAGATTAATTGATTTTTTACTTTTAAAAGACACAAATAAAATTATGTTTTTAGATAATGAGATATTGAAAGACTATGTGTTTTTTCTTGAACTTCATTTAAATGATGGAAAATATGTTACTATTATGCGGAGCATTCAAAACAGTAAATTTGTTTCATTAAAAATACATAGTGATGGTAATCAATCTTTTTCAACTAATGATAATTGGGATTACGAAAATTTAAGAGTTAACACAAAAAGCGCAACGATAGAAAGTGCGCAAGAGATTTTGCAAAATCTTTTAGGCTTTGATATTTTAAAGGGAGTAAAATATAGGCACTCTTTAACTTATTTCTTGCGCGGACAAGAAGATTATAACGATCCATTTATCTTAGAAAAGTACAAACGTGGACAAGATAAATATTGGAAGCCTGTATTATTAGAATTATTAGGATATAACGGTGAATTATTATCGCAAATTTATAAGTTGAATGAAGAGATTGGTTCATTAAATGAAGAAATAAATGCATTAAAACAAGCTTATAATATTTCTGAAAAAGAAATCGATAAATACCAAGGAATTAAATCAGTATTAGAAAGCAGGATTACAGAGCTATCAAATTCTGCAGAAAGATTTGATTTTTATCTTCGTGAAGCAAGAATATCTGAAACGGTTGTAAATGAAATAGAAAAGCGAATCTCATACTTAAACACAATTGTATATTCACTTAAAAAGGATATTAGTAATATAGAAGAAGCTCTTAAAATAGAGATGGATTATAATTATGATGATGTTTTAGAATTATATGAAGAAGTGGGGATTCATTTTCCTAATGAATTATTGAGAAATTATGAACAACTAATAGAATTTAATAAAAAAATTTGCTACGATAGACATCTCAAATTGCAAGAATTACTAGATGAACGCAAAAAAGCTCTTAGTGAAAAGAATATTGCATTGAAAAAATTGAACGATGAGCGAATTGAAGCTTTAGACGAGCTTCAAAGAATCGAAGCTTTCCAAAAATATAAAGACGCCCAAAAAGAAATCGTCGAATTAAAAACACGCCTTACTGAAATTGAAAAACAAATAAAAATCATTAAAGAGATTGAAGAAAAGAATGCTACAATAAACAATATAGCAAAAATTCTGGAGCGAGATAAATTATATTTAAAGTCGCAAATTGAAAATGGTACGAGCATCGGGCGAAATATAAAATATAAATTTTCAGAGTTCATAAAAGCTATTGTCGGCTCTGACGCAGTTTTGAGCATCGAACCGTTAAAAACGGGAAATGTTAATTTTAGATACGATTTCTTAAGTGATACAGGGAAAGTAACAAATGCAAATAAAGGCCACACATATATGAAAGAAATATGTGCTTGCATGGATTTGGCAATAGTTGATAATTATTTAGCAAATTCATATTATCGGTTTACTTTTCATGATGGCTGTTTAGATGGTGATGATCCACGATTTGCTATTGCATATTTAGATTTAATAAAAAAGCTAGAAAAAAATGGCATGCAATGTATTGTTACCCTTATAGATAGTGTCATACCTAAAACAGCGGATGGGAGTAATTATAATATTGATCCAAACGATATTGTTCTTGAGTTAAATGATAGTCCGGATGGTAAAGGGAAATTATTCGGCTTTAACTTCTAATTTTGCTTTCGTAACATTTTGCTGTTAATTAAAATAATAATGTAATAAATCTTTTCCATTTATACATTATATTTAACTCAACATAAAGCTAATATTGTCGTGCTTCTATTACAGCAATTTTGGTTCTTTATTCTTTACCTGTGTAGTTAGTTCTGCGTGGAACTGCGAATGTGTTTGTTGAATTGTGCGGTTATAGCAAAAATATAATATTTGATGTAAAAGTAAAAACCGAGCTAAATCTTGTATTTCAACTCGGTACTGCTTGGCGGAGGCAGAGGGATTCGAACCCCCGTGGGCTTTCACCCAAACGATTTTCAAGACCGCCCCGTTATGGCCACTTCGGTATGCCTCCGTAAAATTTTTGATATGATTTCCGCAAAAATGTGATTTTGTAGCTCAAAAAGCATTTTGTAGAAATATTTGTAGAAATTGGTATTCGCTTTGGGTTTTTGTAGAAAAACTTGACCGTTGGATTAGTTTGCCCGATATGGCTATTTTAGCCGATTTTCGTGGCTTAAAGCAAGTGTTTTAGCTGTATTCGCAAATCCCACAAAATCATTTGTAGAAAGATTTCATCGAATAGACCGCCGTAAATCAATCGCTTTTCAAGACCGCCTCGTTATGACCGCTTCGATACGCCTCCGGATAAAATATAAGAGATAATAGATAAGGAATAAAAGATAACAATAACGGATTACCGCTAAAGCGGCAATTCTTTTTTATTATAACCCAATTCATCAAAAAAGTAAAGCGTTTTAAGCGTACCGCGCAAGGCGCACAAGATTGACAAAGCGCGGGATTATATGGTATACTTCTTTTAAGAGGCTATCATGACCGAAGAGAAAAAGGCGGCGGTGGCGCGCTACCACCGCAAAGCTTTAATGGAGGTCGCCGACCGCTTGCTCACCGAGCTTGGCTACGACGGCATGAATATGAATTTGCTCGCCAAGGAGGCCAAGTATTCCAAGGCGACGGTCTACGTGTATTTTTCGAGCAAGGACGAAATAGTTCGGTTGCTCTGTATAGAGCGGCTGGAGCTATTCCGACGGGAGATAGGGGTCATACTGAAAAACAACGCGTCGCTCGACGAAAAGCTTGCCGCGGTGCGTTACGCCTTGGACGAGTTTGCGCGCGAGGACGGGATATACTTCGACTTTATTTGCAATTCCGTTTACGCTTCGCCGGTGTCCGACGCCTCTGACAGCGAGAAACAGCTTTCCGCATTGATTGCGGGCATACTCGGCGATCTTTCCGCGCTTCAACCCGAGGCGGAGCTTAAAAAAGCCTGGTACGCATATTACGGCGAATATAAAATATCTAAGATGTTTGAGGGTGGTGACAAATGAAAAAACAAAACGAACAAACACAAGTTGCGCCGCCGCAAAGCGAGCATCTTATAGAGTTTAAAAACGTCAGCAAAATCTACAAGATGGGCGAGGTGGAGATCCCCGCGCTTAATGGCGTGGACTTTACCGTGGAGCGCGGCGAGTTCGTAGTTGTACTCGGCGCGTCGGGCGCAGGCAAGACCACGGTACTCAACATTTTGGGCGGCATGGACACCGCCACAAGCGGAAGCGTTATAGTGGACGGCGAGGACATAACCTTGTACAAGCAAAAGCGGCTCACGCTGTACCGCCGCGAAAAGGTGGGGTTTGTCTTTCAGTTTTACAATCTTATAGCCAACCTCAACGCACTGGAGAATGTGGAGTTTGCGGCCTCTGTCGTGCAGGATCACCTCGATCCTGCCGAAACGCTGGAGCGCGTCGGGCTATCCGAACGCGCAAAAAACTTTCCCAGTCAATTGTCGGGCGGAGAACAGCAGCGCGTGGCAATAGCGCGCGCGGTGGCAAAAAATCCGCTGCTTCTGCTTTGCGACGAGCCGACCGGTGCGCTCGATTATAAAACCGGCAAAATGGTTTTGCACCTACTTGAGGAAATCAACCGCAAGTACGACAAGACCGTTATCCTAATCACGCACAACAGCGCAATCGCGCCAATGGCTGACAAGGTCATTCACATGCGCAGCGGCAAGGTGGAAAGCGTCGACCTAAACGCAACACGCGTGCCGATAGAAAGTATTGAATGGTGATGATAGTTAAGAGTTAAGAGTTCAGAGTTAAGAGTTAAGAGTGAGGGCGGCGGAGCCGACATTAAGGTCGCCACTCATCCGTGAATAAAGGTGACACCTTCCCACACGGGGAAGGCTGAAAACAACAGAAAAGAGGCCCATTATTAAATACATAATGCTGAAAACGTTTCGTGACATGCGCGAAACCATAGGTAGTTTTATTTCGATTGTTGCGGTAATAATAATCGGATGTTTCTTTTTTGCCGGAATTACGGCGGGGTCGAACGCGGTGACAGATCAGGTAAATGACTATGCCGAATCGCAGCATTATGCGACGGCGCGCGCCGACTACATGTACGTTAACTCGCCTGCGGTGGACGAGATAGCGAGCGACGAAAAGGTAAAGCGCGCGGCAGGATACAACACGTTTTTCACGCAGACCAGGGTAAAGGGCATTCGCCGCGACGTAACTATAACCACGTTGACGGACAACATTGATATCCCGTACATGATTTCGGGCAGACTGCCGGAAAAGAACGCAAAAGAGATCATCATAGACCAGGTGTCGGCGGACAAGCTGGGCGTTAAGGTGGGCGACGGCATAAGCTTTGACATTGCTACGGTGTCACAGATAGCGCTGACCATGAGCACGCAGGGCACGGGCGGACAGACGCCCAAGTACGAGCTTAGCTACAAAGATGTGCATTACGACTTTACGGTGAGCGGAATTTTCCATTCGCCCGACATAATATACAAGGTGAACATACGCAATACGGCGGCATCGCCGGACGAGTTTATTATGGCGCAGGTTAATTATGGCGATATCGAGCTGTTCACTGAAAAAGCCGAGATTATCATGCCGCCGGAGTTGGAGCAGGATGATATAAAGATTTCTAAAATTGCCTCGTCCGTACAGGTGTACAACGGCATCAAGGTTGTGGCAGACGGAAGGGTGGACTACGAGGCGCTTTTCGGCAGGTATTCGCTGTCGAGCGCACAGGACATATTCCGGATGCTGTCTGCGCCCAATACGGCGGCAGGGCTGTTTATGTACGTAATGGAGCGCGACAGCTTTCCTTCGGTGGTGGCGTTTGACGGCATAAACGACACGATTGCCGCGCTTGCGGCGGTGCTGCCCATAATGTTTTTTGCGGTGGCGGCGGCAATAACCGTTATCTCACTGTCCAAGACGGTGGACAATCAGCGCACGCAGATAGGCGTCATTCAGGCGTTGGGCGTGGGCAAGGGCGCGGTGTATTTTTCGTATATTTTCTATGCGCTGTTCGCGTGCATCATAGGCGGCACGGTTGGCGGCGTCGTCGGCATAATTACGGTGCCCAAGCTGATAAACATTTTGTACAACAGGCAGTTTTACATGCCGCCCACGGCGCAGAACGTCAGCCCGTTGTTTTTGATACTCGGTATTGTCGTGGCGGCGGCGCTTGCCTGCCTTGCGGCGTTTTTGGCGTGCCACCACACGCTAAAGGTTAACCCCGCTCAAGCGATGCGCCCTAAGCCGCCCAAAAAGACAAAACGCATATTTGCGGAACGTTGGACCTTTTTGTGGAGCAGGCTGGGCTTCGGCGCAAAAATGAATCTTCGCAATATGTTTTTGCACAAGGTGCGCATGTTGCTTTCCTCGGTGGGCATAATCGGGTGTTTGGCATTGCTCATCGGTCTCATCGGGCTAAAGGATAACATGGACTTTTCGCTCGACAAATATTACAATTCCGCCGAGTACGATTTGACTTTGGTAGTTGAGGCGCCCATCGATTTGACAGCGTTTGACTTTGACGAGATAGCCGAGCAAGACGGGGTGGAGTACCTGGACAAGCTGACGTTTACGCCGACGTTTTCGGGTAGGTTCAGCTTTAAGGGCAAGACGGCGGACATGACGGTTATGGCGCTTCCCACGGCGGAGCAAGCCAAAGAGATAGCCGGAAACGACAAGTACAATTACCTCGATCCCGACTGCGTAAAGCTGTACGCCGATCAAAGCGGCAAAAAGCTGCTTAAAATAAAGGACAATACGTTTGCCATACCCACCACGCTCGCCGACGAGCTGGGCGTAAAAAAGGGCGACACCGTCACGGTAAGCGGATATTCGCTGGACAACCGCGCAATAGAGTTCGATATTAAAATCACCGACGTGATTTACGAATACTTCGAGCAAAATGTGTATTGTAGCTATTCTACGTTTGATAGCTTGGGCGTTGGGCTGTTTGCCGACACGGCGTACGTCAAGGTTAAAAAAGGCACTTCGCTCAAGACTGCGCTCGGCGTTCTCGAAGGCTATGATATTGTGCGCGACGTCAGATCGTTTGAGGACACATACACCGCGCGCGAGAAGCGAATGGAAATGCTCGATTATGCGGCGATACTGTTTACCATAGGCGCGGGCGTGCTGGCGGTAGCGGTTATATATAATATAACTGCGACAAACCTAAAAGAGCGCACAAGGGAGATAGCAACGCTGATGGTATTGGGCTACAAGCCGGTCGAAACTGCGTCGATGGTGCTGGTGGAAAACATGTTTATAACGCTGTTGGGGTGTCTTATCGGACTGCCGTTCGGTTACGGGCTTATGATGTGGCTTGTCGAGATTACGTCGTCCTTCCACGTGCTTATTTCCTCATTCTTCAGCTGGTACGTGGCAATAGGGTGTATGGCTATGACCTTTGCCTTCTCGCTCCTGGCTACGCTGATGTTCAACACCAAGATAAAAAATATCTCCATGGTGGAAGCGTTAAAGAGCGTGGAATGAGTTAAGAGTTAAGAGTTAAGAGTTAAGAGTTATTGGCGGTATAGCCGCCCCATAATTCCGAGCTTTTCGAGGAATCCAGGCAAAGCCGCACCTTAACGAATGCAGAATTAAGAATTAAGAATAAAGAATGGGTTCGGAGTTAGGGCGCGTTCGCGCCATTAAGGATATGCGCAAAGATTTATGCAAAAAAAAGTCGGGCGTCAATTATGCCCGACCGATTTTTTCAAATAATTATAAAGTATTTATGCGTTTATGTATTCAGCCGAAAGGTCGTCTTCGTATTTAGACCATTCCATAAAACCGTTTTTCACTTGAATTTCGTCGGTTTTTTCGGTCAACTTAAAGACCTTACGCCACAAAAGCCCAAGTCCCGCAAGTAATAGCGATGCCGCAATCAGTCCGCCGTACACACCGGAAAAAATCCCGATTATAGTCCCAATCATGTCATTGTTAAAGAACATAACTATTGCGCCGATAATAACAGCCGGTACAAGCAAATTGAGCGCCAGGACGCGGAAAAAAGAGACGATGTTGCTTAACATCTCGGTCAATTTAAATAAAATATTTTGTTGATAGTCATGCGGACGTTTAAAATACATGGTTTTTACGATATGGTGCTTTCGTTTAATGGATCTTTCCGTAACTTCGTACCCGTCTTCGACATCGGCAATCACTTCGCCTGCACACACCCAGTCAAAGCAATGTTTTTCAAAACGGAGGATTTGACTGCCGTATGTATATTTTCTACCTTTTACTTTAAGTTTGCCTACATTTCTTGCCATTTTTGTTCTCCTTTGTTAGTGGTGATACATACATAATACAAGAAGAATTCTTCTTTGTCAAGCATTTTAAGAAGATTTCTTCCATAATATTATTATGATAGGTATGCGCATAAAAGAATTACGAACAGAACACAATCTGTCTCAACAAAATTTGGCTAAACAAATAGGGGTCAGTCAAAAGGCAATCGACTATTGGGAACGCGGTGTAAACGAACCCAAAGCCGGTTATATTGTTTTATTATGCGATTACTTTGATGTTTCTGCCGACTATCTGTTGGGGCGAGAGAATATATGAAATAAACATTTTTACCCGGCAATTTTTTGCTAGGTTTAGCGCGCGGTCTTGATTAGCGCGACAGCGCATAACCTTATTAGCCTTCCCTAAGTTGGGAAGGGGACCGCGAAGTGGTGGATGAGGTTGCAATTAATAAACCCCGAGCGAAGCGCGACCGATATTAACGCAGCGGCTTCATACCGCCTCGGCGGCGCTTAAATTTCATTATTCATTCCAAAATAAAAACCCTCGAATATCGAGGGTTTTTAATTTGGTTAGTCGCCTATTTCGAAGTGACTGCCCGAGTGACGCGTAGGGGGCATTCTGTTGCCCTTTTTCACGCGCACCGTGCCGAGAACCTTGCCCTTTTCCGAAACGATATTGTACTCGCCGGTCTTGGGCGCAATCTTGCCTGATGTCAGTTTTTCCATTTTTCTTCCTCCTCTATTCTATAATACAAGTAGATTTGCTTGCCAGCAAGGGCAAATCTACGCAGTATTTCAACATTAATGCGCGTTTACCGCAGGGGAACGCAGTGGCGTACGCCACCCAAAAGCTTGCTTTTGGTGCATTATTGTTATTATGTCGAAATTTGGAGAAAATATGTAAAGAATTCGGAATTAAGAATGGTGGGGTATTAATATAAGCTTCCTATCGGTGGATTTGAATGTGACCCTTGTCTGCGGATTCATTCTATATTATTTAAAATACCCGTACTTTTTGCGGTAGGCGATTATTAAGATTACGGAAAGGATTATTGTTAAAAATTCGGCTGCGATTGTCGCGCTCCATATGCCGTTTAGGCCGAACATCAGCGGCATGACAAAAACCGCAATCACCTGAAACACAAGCGTGCGCGCCGTGGATATTGCCGCAGACACTCCGCCGTTGTTTAGCGCGGTAAAAAATGCGGAGGCGTAAATATTAAATCCGCTTATAAGGAATGAAAACGAGAATATGCGCAGCGCGTTTACCGTCAGCGCCAAAAGCGATTTGTCGTAGCTTACAAAAATCATTGCCAAAGGCGAGGCGAGCGCCTCGGAAATCGCAGTCATCACCACGGCGGCAATCGCGTAAAACAGCAGGCTCCTTTTGAACACATTTTTCAGTTCGTCTTTGTTTTCCGCGCCGTAGTGGTAACTGACGATGGGGGCGGTTCCCACCGAGTAGCCGATAAAGCAGCCGATAAAAATAAACGACACGTACATGATTACGCCGTACGTCTCGACGCCGGCTTCGCCCACGTACTTTAAAAGCTGAAAGTTGTATATTATGCTTACGAGCGAAACGGAAATATTTGTCAAAAATTCGGACGAGCCGTTTGCGCAAACCTTGCCTATTGTCTTGTGCGCAAAGCTCGGTTTGGCTATATACAGTCTTTTGCCTTTTTTGGATATGAACCAAAAAAGCGGAACGATTCCGCCCACGCATTCGCCGATTACCGTAGCGACCGCCGCGCCCGTCACACCCCACTTAAACGCGTACATAAACAGAAAGTCGCCTATTGCATTGGTCACGCCGGCGCCGACGGTTATAATAAGTCCGAGCTTGGGTCTGTCCGCCACGGCAAAGAAGTATTGAAAAAACGACTGCATCATGAACGGAATAAGTCCGCAAATCATTATCGTGCCGTACATTGAACACTGCTTTGCCGTTTCGCCGCGTGCGCCGAGAAGAACGGAAATGTGCGGCATAAACCCGACCGTAGCCGCCGTGATTGCCGCGCCGATAATCGCCACAATAATTATCAGCCCGGTAAATACACGCCGCGCTGCTTGCTCATCGCCCTCGCCAAACAGCTTGCCCACCAACGCGCAGCCGCCGCTGCCCAAAAGCAAGCCCAAAGATCCCGCAATATAGAAAACAGGCAAAAACAGATTGACCGCGGCAAACGCGCCGTCGCCCGCAAAGTTGGACACAAATAGACCGTCGACAATTCCGTACAGCGACGTGAATATCACCATGATTATCGACGGCAGGGCAAACCGCAAAAGCTTGCCGAATGTGAAGTTGTCCGAAATGCTTATCTGCGGCACGGTTACCTCGCACAAAAAAACTCGGGTTTTCTCCGAGTTTATTGTAATGCATTGCATATTATAGTTTAACTTTGCGCAAAGGTCAAACGATTTTATCGTCAGTTGTGCAAAAATCTGCGCATCTCGTCAATGTTCTTTTGCTCGACCCAAAGTAGGCGATAGCCGATGTTGAGCACGTCGTTGTCTATATCCGCAAACTCGGACAGCTTGGCTATGCTTTCCGTCACGCCCTTGGTCGTGCCGTCTATAATCATCTTGGCGACCTCGCTCTCCGGCGTTTGGTCGTTGATCTTCATGTTTATCATCATGCTCGCCATTGCGCGCGCCATCTTGCCTACGGACTTAGGCTGCTCGCCGCGTTCTTCCAACTTGCGTGTCACTTGCGCGCACACGTCTGAATAATCGAATATATCCTTTTCCACCGCCGTGCGCAGCTCGCCGGGACCGATGTTGTTGTTTACGTGCTCAAGCGTGTCCCTGCCCATCTGCGCGGCCTGGTGAAGCTGCTTTAAAAACTCCACTTCGCGTTCGATTCTTGCCTGTACTTCCTTGGTAACAGGTGTTTCCGTTGCGTTCATAAATATAATACCTCCGCATTTAGCTTGCGCAAAAACGGAGGATTTATGCGTTTAAAAAAATCTCAGAAGATAGCAACCGACTATGCAGCCCGTCAGAGTGGCGACAAGCGCGACGGGGATTGCGTAGCGCAGCCTACGCACATGCGACTGCGAAAAATAAATGGTGGAGATATAGAATATCGTTTCGCTCGAGCCGTAAATGACGGACGCGCACCTGCCTATGTAGCTGTCCGGGCCGTAGTCGGTGTAGATGCCGTCGAGTATGGCAAGCGAGCCCGCGCCCGACACGGGACGGAGAAACATCAGCTCGGCAAGCTCCTTTGGCAGTCCCACCGCGCCGAGCACCGGCTCTATGGCGTTTGCAAGATACGCCGACGCGCCCGACACCCTAAACGCCTCTACCGCCACCATTATGGCAAGCAAGTACGGAAAAACGTTGATAGTAAGGTCAACCGCTTGTTTTGCGCCGTCGATGAATCCGCCGTACGGTTCTTTTCTGCGCACAAACGAGACAAGCAGCACCACAAGGAAAATTACGGGAATTATGTATGCGCTCATGTCGCACCGCCCTTCGCTTTTCGGCGTTTGCTTTTCCGCTCGCGGCTTTTATGGCGCATGGGTTGTGCGGCGAGCGGAAGCGTATCGGAAGGGTTGTCCGCCATAGCGTCGCGGCGCTTTTTGCGCGGACGGTCGAAGATTTTGGAACAGATTTTAACGCCGATAATGCCGATAGCGGTGGAAAGCACGGTGGCAACCAGAGAGGGGAACAGAAAGTCGGAGGGGTTCATAGAGCCTGCGGTCGCACGCATGCCTATTACAGTGGTGGGCAGCAGCTGCAGGCTTGTGGCGGAAATGACCGTCAGCATAATCATGTCGGTTGTGGCGCGAGGGGAGCCTGTGTCCATGCGGTTTATTGCGGAGATAGCCATTGGTGTGGCGGCGTTGCCGAGGCCCAAAAGGTTGGCGGAAAAGTTCATTGTTATGTACTTGCGCGTTTCGGTATCGCAAGAGGGGAACAAGCGCGATATTACGGGACGGAGCAGCTTTTCCAACCCACGCGATAAGCCGAGCCGCTCTATAAGCGAAAAGAACCCAAGCCAAAACGCGTACAGTGCAAGCAGATTAAGCGACAGTTCCACCGCGCCGTGCGCGCCGCTTATAAGGGAGTTAACCGCGGCGGCGGGGTCGGTAAACAGCATAAGTCCGAGCGACGCGCAAAGCATAATCAACCAAATAATTGCCATGGTATAATGTATGCCCGGCAAAATGCGCTCAATGCCAAAATCCGCAGGTTATTTCCGTATCTGTTATAATCATGCAAAAACGCACCCGATGCGGTGCGTTAAAACGATGGAGCAGTTGTGGGCTAAAACGGATTTTATTTATCCGCTAAGACCACAACATTTTGCAGCGCCCTCGCAAGTTTTTTTGCGCTTTTCAGTTCGAGGCTTCTTTGTATAAAAGCTGTGGCGGCACCTTCCCAAACAAAGAGTGTTCCGCTGATGTTGACAATATCGAAGATGATATCGTAATCGGACGAATGTAGAAAATAGCTTAAAATCAGCACCAAAGCGCCGACGCCCATAAGTGCCAAACCGCCCCATCGGTGAGCGCCCATTGATTTTAACGCCAGATAGATAGAAAGCTTTATATTTTGCGAAATTATTTCTTCACATTCCTCTTGCGAATATTCGCCGAAATCTTTTATCACGATTTCTATGTTAAGTTTATATTTTCTCGGCAAAATTTCAACCGCATCTTTTATGTCGGAAAAAAGCTTGTCGTTGAGTTTTTCGGTTTTTGCGTCGCCGAAGTTGGGATTAATCAATTCCGCGAAAGTGTCGTAGACCAGCTTTAACGTCGCTACTTTGTCCTCGATGGAAAAATATTTGCTTAAAATCTGTTCTTTTAATACCGAATCTATCTTTTGCAGTTTCATCATATGCTCCTGTGCTTTAAACACGATTTTATTCTATCACAAAAATACATAATATGCAAGCATGCTTTTGTGCGGAGCGTATTTCACACCACGCAAAAAAAAGGCGATAACCGACGGTATGAAATCCCGACCCGCATCATAATATAATAGTATTTTTGCTTGACATAAAGCCGATATCATGCTAAAATTATCATACGCTGTGAGGCGAATAAGAATATGGGCAATTAACTCAGCGGGAGAGTGCTACCTTCACATGGTAGAAGTCACAGGTTCGAACCCTGTATTGCCCACCACCACGCGGACGCACCCAAACGGGTGCGTTTTTGCGTGGCGGTGGGCAATCGGTGTGAGTAGCGCACCGAAGTAAAGTCAAGCACGTGAGATATATGTAAAAAAATGAAAATAGCGATTATGGAAAAGAATTTTCGGTGCGCGGTTTGCTAGGCGCTCGGCAGAGCCGAAGCCCGCGCCGCTGTGTTGCGGCGCAACCCTGCATTGCTGTTTGATTATGCGGCTTAAATATTGGCGCGCGTTTTTTCGTGGTGGTGCTATTTTATTGACGAAGTAGTCAGTTGCTTAAATCGGTTAAATTGCTATTGCCATAGGTCCGAGATTGTTGTATAATGTTTGTATTATGAAAAGTGTTGCACGCAAGGAAAATTATGTTCACACGATAAAAATGCGCAACGAGACAGAGTTTTCCGAGATTTATGATAAATATAAGGATGATATTCGTGACCACATATTGTATGACATGGAAGGTTTTGATTTTGATATAGATTTATTGGTGATTTTTAAAACGTATAACGAAAAAAAGAATAATATCAGCGATGAAACCACAGCCGCCGCCACAACAATCAAAGGAAACAGATACACTATCATTCTCAATATCGGTTCTTTAAAGATGATACCATATGACAGGGGGTTGGACATCGCGTTATCAATAAAACACGAATTAGGTCACGTGTACGACTTGTATCACGCAATGCACAACAAGTATTACTCAATCAATCCTCTCAAGGCCAGGCATAAGGATTTCGACGAATTTGTTATTTCAAAGGGTTGGGCATTTTGGACGGAATTTTACGCCTACTATATGACATACAGGAGCTACAAAAAAGAGTACGGATACCCAACTTTTTTGCGGTTGGTCAGGGGATATGAAAAACTTCAAACGCAATATGAAAAAATCCGCACGCTAACAGACTTCAAAGCAGAGTCGGCAAACGCAATGCTGGAAAGCTTTATAGACAATATAAAAAGCTTTGCCTATTTGTTTGCAAAGCACCTTGCAGGCTCGGTCATGGGAAAGCCTTATAAATACGATTATTGCGAAAAAACCAAAAATCGTGAATCGTTTGAGATTGTAAACAAATTGGAAGTTGGATTAATGAAAAAGATAATACCTCTATTCACCAACACCTACGGCAAAGGCATGTCAAATAAAATGTACGAATTGGGTAAATACATTATAAAAAATTTATTTATAAAGTTCGACATTTACCCAATAGAGTATTATAAGTATATTCGTTTTGCGTACTATCCTTAACGTGTTGCATGACTATAAACTAACGAGTTTGATATTGCTTGCCTTCAGTCCACCGAAAACGCCCATATGTGTGTTTCTTTGTCTGTGGAGATAGGCGTGTGTTGTGAGGGTGCGGAAAGCGGCCCGACATTTGTGTGTAAGCGCTTGACAGCAATACACTTAGATAATATAATTATTACAGCAAAACTTTTGCTTAAGGAGAAAAAGAATGAAAAAGTTTAGGTTAGTTTCCAACATTATGACGATTGTCGCTATCTCGTTGTTCATGCTGAGTATAGTGCTTTCTGCCATTTCGGCTTCCTTGATGGATGCGGCATTGCTTGCATTGATCGAAGTAAATCTTGTTCTGATTGCTTGTGCGGGCATTGGCGTGTTTTTAATGTTCGCCAAAAACGAAACGGCGAGAAAGCTCGGCAACGGCATGACAGTAGTCGGGTTTTTGACAGGGCTTGTTTGTGCGCTCGGAATTGTTGCTGCGACAGGGGAGGAGGACGACATTTCCATCGGCGCGATAGTGCTTATTGTGTCATTTGTGGTTTTTGTTTTGCACTACGCATTTCTTCTTGTCGATTACTTGCTTAACAGAAATTCCGCCAATTTAGACCCCAACGACGATATTAGGATTGTTCGCGTAAGAGAGTGGAAAGCGTTGTTGGAAGAAGGCATCATTTCCGAAGAGGAATATGAAGAAAAGAGAATTCAGCTTCTCGGCATCAAATCTAAGGATAATAAAAAATAAACTTATTAATATATTTAATCGTTAGCGATTAAATCCCAATATATTCGTTTTGAATAATACATTAATAACGCACCCTAATGGGTGCGTTTTTTGCGTGACGGGATTGACAATGCGCGCGCTAAAGGCTATTATAGTAGCAGCATAGATACGTTTTAGGTTTGAGGGCGACCATGGACACTTTAAGCGAAAAGTACGATTTGATTGCGGCGGAAGTGAAAACGGCAAAATCCCGCAATCCTATTGAAATAATCAAGGCAGTAATGCACAAGGATTTTATCAACATTCACGGACCCGAGCATCACTTTTTGGACGGCGCCGCCTTTTTGGTCGCATACAACAACGCGGGCGGACAGCTTGACATAAATCAAGCATTAGCTGCGCTTCGGGAAAGGTCAATCAAGATGCCCGGCGCAATGTGCGGGCATTGGGGCGTTTGCGGCTCCACAACTTCGATCGGCGCGGCATTATCCGTCATTCACGGCACGGGTCCGCTCTCCGACGATAAATTCTATAAAGAACACATGAAATACACGTCGTCCTGTATTTCAAGAATGAGCGAAATAGGCGGACCGAGATGCTGCAAAAGAAACGCATTTTTGTCCATTGAAACCGCAATAAAATTCGTCGAAGAAAACTACGGAATAAAAATGGACAGCGACAAAATAACGTGCGAGTTTTCCGCGCGCAACAAGCAGTGCATAAAAAACAGATGTCCGTACTATTTGTGAGATTTTTCGTGGGACAAAATAAGCGATAATTAATCCATGTTTAAGTTGTCATAGAGAAAAAGCTCGCTGTTTAAAAATTCGCTTACGGTCAAACCGAACCCGTCCGCAATTGCGACGACGGTTTTTAGGTTGACGCCCCTTGCCTTTCCCTTCATTATGCTTTTTACCGTGTCGTGCGATAAGCCTGCATTTTGCTCCAATCTGTATTGTGTCAGCTGTTTTTCCTTGAGCAAATCCCTTATTCTTACCGCAACCGCCTGACTGATATTCATACTAAACCTCGCACGGGTTAAATTTCACCTTTAAGTCTAATATTATTCAAAAAAATTTTATGGGTTAAATTTCACCCTAACGCTTGACAATGTATAAATTGCCGGATATAATAAAGGAGTAATTACCGATTTTTTCGGAACAAACTTTTTAAGGGGTACCAATGAATAAGAAATTCGAGGGTCTTTTTTCCGGGTACGGCATGACTGTTGAGGGCAATTTTGCCTACGGAACGGTAAACGGCTACGAGACAAACGCCACGGTCATTATGATGGACGCGGTAGCGCCGCTCAGAATGCACATCTCTTTTTATGCCACGGACGATCAAAAGCGCGCAATTGAGGCGGCTATCAGAAATTTGACGTTAAAGTTTTTCAGAATGAGGTTTTCGCCATACGGGCTGTCGCTCGGGTTTAACGACATTACGGCAAACCGTTTGATAAAAAGCCTTCCCGAAACTCTCAACAAAATATACGGGGTGCTTGCGGACAACGGGGCGTTAAACGGCGAGTATTGCCCGGTAAGCGGCAAGCGCCTTGACGAATCCAACAGCAAAAAATGCAAGATAGACGGCTACACCGTGACCATGGATAGCGACTGCTCCGAAAAAATCGACACGGTAAAAAGCGCGGAAAAGCAGGACTTTGACAGTGCGCCCAACAATTATCTAAAAGGCTTTTTAGGCGCGTTTATAGGCGGCTTGGTCGGCGCGGTTGTTTCCGTAATTTTGTACGCAATCGGGTTTGTTTCCTCGCTTGCAGCGATTATATCGGTGATTTTGGGCGCGTTTCTCTACCAAAAATTCGGCGGCAAGCCAAATAAAATGATGATAGTCATCGTCTCGCTGACCTCCCTTGTGATGCAGGCGGCGACCGTTCCCATCATCTACATAGCGGCAGCCGGCATTGCGGCGTCGGCGGAAGGCTTTTCCATGTCCGCACTGGAAGCGTTTAAAGTGCTCATGGGCAACGATGAATTTGCAAGATGGTTCTATGCCGATCTTGCAATGGTCGTTCTTTTTTCCGCGCTAGGCACCGGACTTGCCGTATATTCCTTGGCAAAAAAGAAAAAGAACAGCAGCAGCGTATTCAGCCCGTTTTAATCGATACAAAGATAATTGTCGCCTTTACAAAAATCGCATATATTTGTACAATCCAGTCAGAGGTAATATAAAGGAAAAAGATGAAAAAACTGTTTTCGGTGTTGTTGATAATATCCATATTGGGCATAGCGGCGCTGTGCGGCTGCACCACCTACGACTGCGGCACCTGCAAGGACACGCACAAGGTGACGTGCGACGTCTGCAAGGGCAAGGTTACATATACCTGTCCGGACTGCCGAGGAACGCAACAAAAGGACTGCGTATTGTGCGGCGCGACGGGCAATACCACTTGCCTAAGGTGTGTGGGTACCGGGCGGCAGACGTGTACTTGGTGCGGCGGTCTGGGCTCAAGATTGGAATACGACAGCTTGACGCATAGGAATGAATATAAATCCTGTATGTTTTGCTACGGGTTCGGAAAGCAAACGTGCATGTCTTGCTTTGGGCTGGGCTATAGCATATGTTACAGCTGTATCGGCGGAAAGGCAACCTGCACAAGCTGTATAGAAGGAAAACAGACCTGCACCGACTGCACGGGCGGATATAAGGCCTGTCCCGACTGCTCCGCCGAAGATAAAACGGAATAGAGGCTTGTTGGCGTCTCGGAGCTTTAATCTTTGCATAAGCTCAACAAAAAAATCGCCCGTTCGATCGGGCGATTTTATATTATTGATTTTAGGGTTAGGGTTTGAAGCGGACGTCGGTTACGGTCATTTGTCCGCCGCAGTCGGGGCAGGGTGCGCGCGAGGGCAGACCTATAAACATAAAGCCCATATTTGCGTCGTTGACAAGGTTTAGCTCGTTGTTGCACTTTTGGCATTTGGGAATGTACATAAATGTGCGTTCCTTCTTGTCCTCGACCGAGCGGACCTTTAAAAACATGCCTTGGGTCAGCTTTTTGCATTTTCTGCAGTATGCTATGCACTTGAACGCGACAAAGCCCTCGGATACCTGGACGGACTCCCACAGTCCCATGCTTTTATTAAGTCGGTCTATCTGCTCTTGCGTGTATTTGCCGTAAATGGCTTTTACGTCCTCTTGCTCGAACAGGTTGATTGACGGAGCGCAGGCGTCGTAGTTTATCATGGACATGGTGTCGGCGATGTTCATCATAAAGGAAGTGCGCTGTGCCTCGTCCTTGTATGTAAGCATGCGGTTTACGGCCTCGAGCAGCTTGCCTGCCTCGCGTTCGGGCATTTTTTCCAAAACGTCATGAAGCGCGGCAATATCGTCTGCGCCTACTATAAACTTATGTTCTTTTCCGCATTTGGCGCAAGTAAATGTAACGGTCTTGGTCATTGCATTGCCTCCTATATACATTATATCACGACAGTTTTTATATTTCAAGTATTTTTTTGCAGTAATGACAAATTCTTATACAAACTCCTTGGTTGCGTCCGAAATGCTTTTGTGTAAATGGGCTTACTTAGCAAAATTTGTTTGACTTATTTTTCGACAAAATGTATAATGAATATGTGGAAAAGACGCGCGCACAAAGGCTGACGCCGGTAAGCTTGGCGTTTATAGGCGACGCCGTACACACGCTGTTTGTGCGCGAGTACGTTGTGGAGCATAGCGACGGAGTGGTGGGAACACTGCACAATGCCGCGTCGCGCCTTATCAATGCCAAATGCCAGGCCGCTGTGCTGGACGAGCTTATTAAAGCCGGAGAGCTATCGGACGAGGAAGCGGACGTAGCTCGCCGCGCCAAAAACGCGCACCTGCATTCCCGCGCCAAAGCCGCTTCGCCGGACGACTATCACAAAGCGACGGCGCTCGAGGCGGTAATAGGATATTTGCACGTGTCGGGCGAGGCGAAAAGAGAACAAGAGCTACTAAAGCGCTGCGTCCAAATAGGATTACGCGCAAACGGAAAGCAAGATTAACAAAACCAATCTTTGAATAAACTAACAAGGAAAAATCATGCAAGTCAAACCTCAAGTCAAGTTGATACGCTACACAGCCGACCCCGAAGCGACGGTCGCGCTTGCCGCCAAGCTGTGCTATTCGGACAGAGAACTGGACGATCTGACCGAGAACATTCTTGCCAAGGACAACGGCGCGTTTATCACCCGTCTTATGGATATGGGTCATCATTCGCCGGTGGAGCACGCTTCGTTTACATTTTCCATAGAGGGCGTGTCGCGCGCGTTTTTGGCGCAGATTACTCGGCACCGGATAGCGTCCTTTTCGGTGCGTTCGCAGCGTTACGTGTCCGAGGACGCGTTTAACTACGTCATTCCGCCCGCTATAGAGGAGCTGGGCGCGGCGGCGGTAGCTCGGTTTGCCGGGCAGATGGACACCATAATGGATTGGTACCGCGACTGGCAGGGCGCGCTCGGCCGCGGCGAAAAGTCCAACGAGGACGCGCGCTTTATCCTGCCCAACGCGTGCGAGACAAAGATGATAGTCACCATGAACGCGCGCGAGCTTATGCACTTTTTCTCCCTGCGCTGCTGCAACCGCGCGCAGTGGGAGATCAGAAGCGTTGCGTGGCTTATGCTGGGCGAGGTGATCAAGGTTGCGCCCAATCTTTTCCGCGACTGTGGACCGGGGTGCATAAACGGCGGCTGTCCCGAGGGAGTTAAATCCTGCGGCAAGGCCAAGGAAGTAAAGGCGCACCGCGACAATCTTTTAAAAAATAAGTAGTTAATAACGTCGGTTTTGTACAGTAAAAATCGACGGAACAGCAAAACAGTCAGTAAAGGATATCGGCATAAAAATCTTCGGCAAAAACGCCGTTATAGAACGGCTTAAAAGCGGCGGCGGATTTATCCGCATAGAGCTTAAGGAAGGCGGCGACGATCGCACTACCGAGATTGTTGCGCTTGCTAAGCGCGCCGGCGTGCCGTACAGGTTCTGCGACAAAAAGAGCCTGGACAGGTCGGCGGAGGGCGCGGCGCATCAGGGCTGTATCGGGTACGCGTCCGACTTTGGCTACAGCGACATTGACGACATATTCGCACTTTCGCAGAGCAAAAACGAACCGCCGTTTATAGTGATAGCGGACGGCATAGAGGATCCGCACAACCTCGGCAGCATAATAAGATCGTGCGAGTGCGGCGGAGTGCACGGCGTTATCATCGGCAAAAACAGACAGGTCGCTGTCACCGACACCGTAATCAAGGTGGCGGAGGGCGCGGCGGAATACGTACCTGTCGCGCGCGTCACCAATATAAACGACGCGATACGCGAGCTAAAGGAACGCGGCGTGTGGGTATACGCTCTTGACATGGGCGGCGAGGACATTTTCAAGGCAAACCTATCGGGCGCGACGGCGCTTGTGGTCGGCGCGGAAGGCAAGGGCGTATCAAGGCTTACAAAACAGCTTTGCGACGGCGTGCTGTCACTGCCGCTAAAGGGCAAAATAAATTCGCTAAACGCTTCTGTCGCGGCGGCGCTCGGCATATACCGAAAAATAGAGTGCGATAACCAATGAATCAAAATAAATAATCAATGCTTTTAGGAGGCATAAAAAATGAGAAAGCCCATAATTGCGGGAAACTGGAAGATGAATAAGACGGCGGCGGAGTGCCGCGAGCT
>JAFLVH010000029.1 GCA_022508365.1 Clostridiales bacterium
AAAAAACGTCAACAGCGCAAGGTGCACGGCTTCCGTCAGAGAATGAAGACCCAGGGCGGCAGACGCGTGCTTAAAAACCGCCGCAACAAGGGCCGCAAAAACCTTACGCCCGCGCCCCTCGGCAAGTAATTGCTTAATAAAGCCAACAGACTGAATAAGCACGGCTCGTTCGCTTACGTTTACCGCAAGGGCAATCGGCTTTCCGAATCGGACGTCGTCTTGATATACACTGCACCCGCACATTCCGTTCGGGTGGGATTTTCGGTATCCAACAAAGTGGGCAAGGCGGTTGTCCGCAACAAGGTTAAAAGAAGACTGCGCTCCGCCGTGCAAAACAGAATACCGTCCATGCGCGGCTGTCAGGCTATTGTGCTTGCCAAACCGAGCGCCGCGGACAAGTCCTTTGAGGTTTTATCTAACGAGGTGGAGCATTTGCTGTACAAGGCAGGGCTGCTGAAATGACCAAAAAAGGACGCGTAATCAAAGATATTATCACGTTTAAGTGGTTGTTTTTGGGGTTGGTGTACTTTTATAAAAAGTGCATCTCGCCGTTGCTTCCCAGTGTGTGCATTTACACGCCCAGCTGCTCCACGTACATGGTGGAAGCTATAAAAAAATTCGGCGTGGTGCGCGGCATATTTTTGGGCACAAAGCGCATCTTAAGGTGCGTGCCCTGGAACGCCGGTGGGTTCGATCCCGTCCCCGACAATCCCCACGGAGATATGAAATGGCTGTTTTAAATTCCGTATTTGCAATCTTGGGTGCGGCGCCGACCGCTATTACACCGTCGGTTGTTGCGCCCGGCAGCATGTGGCACGTGCTCATACTAAAGGCATTTGCGTTTGTGTCCGATTACGGCTGGCGCATTGTCGTATTTACCTTGCTGTTAAAACTCGTTCTTTCACCGCTCGATTTTTATCAGCGGTATAAGATGCATAAAAACCAAAAGATTACCGAACGCCTAAAACCTACAATGGAGAAAATCCAAAAGCAGTACGGTCATGATAAACAGGCGTTCTCTCAAAAGCAGATGGAGCTTAACCGCAAAGAGGGTTACAGCTACTTTTCCTCATGCCTGCCGATGATAGTCACGCTGGTCGTGTTTATTACGCTGTGGCTTTCCATGCAGACTATCGCCAGATACATGACCTTTAAAGAGTACACCACCATGTACGACGAATACCAATATGTGTACAGTCAGATCGAGGACAAGGCTATTGCGGAAAAAGTCGGACAGGACGTGGTTTATCAAATGTACTACTACGGATTGGACGAAAGCTATACTAAAAAGCTTAAGGAAAACGCAGAGTATAAGGCGGCGCTGCCGAATGACTTTACCGTTATGCGCGAGGGCACAAAGAGCATAAAAAAGGTTCAGGCATCCTTCCTTTGGATAAAAAACATTTGGGCGCCCGACGTGCCCTGGGGCGATCAGGCGGTCTTGAGTTGGGACAAGTTTAAAGACGGCGTAGGCGATTACAGCAAGGCAAGCACCGCCATGCCAAACAATAACCGTGCACACAGCGAGGCGGTTAACGAAGTTAAATATAAAGAAGTTATGGGCAAGCTGCTAAACGACAAGACGGAAAGCCGCACCAACGGCTATCTCGTTTTGCCTGTTTTGGTCGTACTGCTTTCGTTCGGCTCGCAGCTGATTTCTATGCGCCAGCAAAAGCGCGCGGGACAGGTAAATGCGCAGGGCGGCGTTGCCACATCCATGAAGGTTATGATGTTTATCATGCCTGTGATGATGGCGGTATTTGCCACGCAGTACGCGTCCATATTCGCCATATACATGACTATGAACAGCGCAACCACGCTTATATTCAACGCGCTTTTCAGTTGGATTATCAAGCTTATCGACAGCCGCAAAAAAAGCCGCAACTACGGCATTGCGTCCGGCAGCACGCGCAGAACGGACGACAGTAATTCGCCGATTATTCATTACGTTAAGGGCGCCAATCCCAATGCAGGCGCGCGCGAGGTGCCGACGCAAGATACTATATCCGACGTCACGGCGAGAAAACCTAAAAATAAAAAGGGCAAGGGAGACGGCGGCGCGCAGGCGGTTAAACGCGGCGGCAGACCGGACCCCAACGACCTAATGAATATTGATATGTCCAAAAATAATCGAAAAAGGTAGGTACAATCGTGACGATAGAAGTTACCGCAAAAAAGGTTGAAGACGCCATAAAGCAAGGTCTTGAACAGCTGAAAGCAAGCCTTGACGAAGTAAGCGTGGAGGTTTTGGACTCCGGCGGTTTTTTGCGCAAGGCAAAGGTGCGCTTGACGCTTGAACGCGAGGAAGAAGTAAAGCAAGAGATAGAACCTAAGCAACAGCCTAAAAGCGAACAGCCGGAAAAACACGAACAGTCCAAGGAGCAGCAACCCGAAAAGCCGCAAAAAAAGCAAGCCGAGGCAACCGAGCAGCCCCAAAAGACCCATGAAAAGAAAGCCGCGCCCAAGCCCAAGAAAAAGCCCGAACAGACTAAAGTGACTGCGGAACCTGTTTTGGACGAGGCCGAGCCCGAAAAAGCGGAAGAAGAGAAAACCGAAAAGGAGCAGCCGCGCCCGGTAAACAGCGAGGAAGTAAAAAAGGCTATTGCAGGCGCTAGGGAGTTTATCGAGGAGCTTGTTAAAAAGATGGGCTTTACCGACACTTCGGTTTCGGTCAAGGAAAACGGCGATGTGGATATCACCGCGCCTGCCGGCGACGATTCGTTGATTATAGGCAGGCACGGCGAAACGTTGTCCGCAATATCGTTCCTTGCGGAGACGCTTGCTCGTGCGGAAAAGCAGCACGTAAATATCGTGGCGGACTGCAACGGATACCGCGAGCGCCGCGCGGCATCGCTTACGTCCATGGCAAAACGCCGCGCTAACGAGTGCGCCGCCAAACACAGAAAAATCAAGCTTGAGCCAATGGAGCGCGTTGACCGTCGCACCATTCACAATGCGCTTAGCGGCGACGACCGCGTGACCACTGCGTCCGAGGGCAAGGAGCCGTATAGATATATTGTGATATTGCCTAAGAAGAAAGGACAGTAAATTCGGAATTATCGGCGGCTACAACCGTAACTTTTATTATTTATATCGGTGTTTATGAAGTTCAGAAAAGGCATTTACATCATATTCTTTTTTGTCGGGCTGACGCTGTTTGCGTTCAGCCTTATGCCGTTTTTCAGGAATTTTCACGAGGACACCTTTTGGATAATGACATTGGTCAGCGTCGGGCTTATGTTTTTGTGCCTGTTTGCGCTGTTCTACAAGCCCAAGGAAAAAATCAAGCTCAACTCCAAGTACGAGCGCAAGGGCGCAATGCTCACCAGACCGGAATATAATTTTTTGCTGTTACTGCGCGAAATAAAGCCCGATAAATACGACGTTATTCCGCAGGTTGCGCTTAACAGCGTTATAGAAAAAAAGACCAATACGTCCTACCGCAGCGAGCTGTTTCGCGTGTGTGATTACTGCTTTGTAGACAAGGATACATATGAGCCGCTTTTGCTAGTAGAGCTTAACGACAGGTCGCACCTTCGCGCCGACAGACAGGAGCGCGACGCAAAGGTAGCCGCTATTTGCTCGGCGGCAAAGATTCCGCTGGTCACGTTTTGGCTGGACGGGGATCTCACTTTTAAGACAGTACAAAAAACAGTGTTAAAGGCGATACTTAAATAAAACGTAAAAGAGGCGCCAATGAAATGTTACGATTGCCCGCGATTGTGCGGGGCGGACCGCGAAGGCGGTGAAACAGGAAGGTGCGGCGGCGGAAAATACGCGCACGTCGCCAAAGTTATAAATGACTTTGCCTACGAGGAGCCGTGCCTCGGAAAAACGGTTACCGCCGTGTTTTTCGGCGGGTGCGCGCTTCGCTGCTCGTATTGTCAAAATTATAAGATAAGTCGTGGGGATGTGGGCGAGGGCTACACTGACAAAAAGCTAGCCGAATTGTTTGACCGCGCCGAAAATCCCATAGATTTGGTTACGCCGTCACACTATCTCACTGCACTTGAGCGCGCTGTTTCGCTGTGCGCACATGAGCATATGTTCATATATAATACTTCCGGGTACGAAAAGATAGCGTCGGTGGATAGAGCGAGCAAGTTTACGTCGGTTTTTCTTGCCGACTTTAAGTACAGCGACAATGGACTGTCCTTGCGCCTATCCAATGCGCCCGATTATTTTGACGTAGCGCTAAGCGCTATTAGAAGAATGCGATACCAAATAAAGGACGTTTGGGAGGATGTGGACGGACAAAAAATATTAAGGCGCGGACTTATAATCAGACACCTCGTCCTGCCCGGGCATTTAGAAAATTCAATCGGGGTGCTTGACGCCGTAAAAAAGTATTTGGGCGAGAACACCGTTATTTCGCTCATGAGCCAATTTACCCCAAATGGGGTCGGCGAGCCGAGCAAACGGCTTAGCAAAATAGAATATAAGATAGTCGTCGAGCACGCCAGAAAGCTCGGCTTTAACAACGGATATATACAGGAGTTTTCTTCCGCGGACAGCAAGTTTACGCCGAATTTTTGATGATGCAGAATAAATGATGATTATGCTTTACTACTTTGTTAAAAAGCGATAAAATTAAGTTTATGGATTTTTTTGAAAGCGACAATTTTAATGCGGAGCTTATTGCCGAGGAGGCGGAGCATCTTAGGCATGTTTTGGCGTGCATGCATGAGCAAATCGAGCTGCTTGAAAACGACGGCTTTGCTTACCGCATAATCGATATGTATGACATCGACGACATAGAGTCATACGAATCGGAGATTCAAGGGCACGACGCGCGGCGGCGGCAGATTGCCATACTTAAAAAATCGCTTTCCACTCCGTACTTTGCGCGCATGAAGCTTGAGCTTATAGGCAGGGTAGAATCCGACGATCTGCCGTCCATGACCGAGACGCGAAGGCTGTTTGATTACGCGCCGATAGGTGAGGACGCGGACATTTACGTCGGCGCCAACGTCATATTCCACAAGGATAAGATTATCGTATTTTCTCACAATTCGCCAATTGGAAACAAGGTGTACGAGCGGTTTGAAGGCGGAAAAATTAAATGCAACGGATATGAATACAAGGTTGTTTTCAGGCGAAAGTTTGACATTAGAAACGGAAAGTTAGAGGCGGTGTTTCAGGACTTTTCGGAGGATCGTGGCGGCATCGTTTACGATAAGTTTTTGGCGCACATGCTCAAGATCAAGCGCGGCGATAAACGGCTTACCGATATTATCCCCACCATACAGGCCAACCAAAACGCTATTATCGTGCGACCCGCGGACGAGAACTTTGTGCTGTCCGGTTGCGCCGGCTGCGGAAAAACCATGCTGCTTCTCCAACGGTTGGAATACCTGTCCTTCAACAAAAAAATCGAGCAGGACAACGCGCTTATCATCGCGCCGAGCGAAAGATATACAGAGCATATTCAGCCCGTGGTGGACGATCTTATGCTTAATTCCGTCCGCCGCGTCACCATGCCTAACCTGTACCGTGAGCTTATTCTCTCCTTGCCCGGCATTAAAGCGTCCGAAAGAAAATTGCTTAATTCGCAGGAGCCGATTGGGGACGAGGAGCTTGCAGATTCCGTCGTAATAGAGTGCTACGGCGACAAGGTAAAGCGAAAGCTGATTTCCGCGCTGTCCGGCGTAAAGCAGGCATATAAGGCGCGGCTTACCGCATACCGCACTCAATTGGAGCAGTACGAGCGCGAGCAGGCATACGGAGTATACGCTACGCCCACTGTCGCAAAGCCTAAAAAGCCCATCGTTGCCGTCGACTTAAAGAAGTTTTCATTCATGCCGGACCTCGGCAAAAAATTGACTAAGTGCAAGCTGTATTTGCTTCTGACGGCGTACTGCTATATACTGGGCAAGCCGGACTTTTCCTCGGCGCTGTTTGTGGACGAGGGGCAGGATTATTTCCTCAACGAGTACAGACTGCTTGCTGAATGCACCAAGGCTACGGTCAATATATTCGGCGACACCAATCAGCAGCCCGTATCAGGTCGCGGCATAGACGATTTCGATAGGCTTAACGAGCTGTGGAACTTAAAGCATTATGCGCTTAACGAGAACTACCGCAACGCACGCGAAATAACCGATTACGTAAACGACCTGCTCGGCAAAAACGTTACCGCGCTCGGACTGGAGGGCGGCACAGTGCGTAAGCTTGATATAAAAGACATAGTCGGGGAGCTAAAAAACGTCGGCGACGATCGCGTGGCGGTGATATACTCTTCCGAGGACACCGTTACCGCAGAGTATCTGGAAAAGACGGTGCCTAATAAAATGCTGTACACCGTTGTGGGTAGCAAGGGACTGGAGTTTGAGCGCGTCTATGCGTGCGGAACGCTGTCCGACAAGGAAAAGTATATTGCGTACACACGCGCGCTTGACACGCTTACCGTATGCGGCTCTTTGGTTTAACCTAAGCGATTATTGCGCACAATCATATATGTGAGTACTATGAAAGAGCTAAAGAGATATTCAATTTTGGCGGTCACTTTTTTTGTGGCGCTGTGCTGTTTCGGCTGTGCCGCAGAGCCGACAAAAGTAGTGCACGTTTTGTCCTACCTTTCCACCGAAGCCGGTGCAATCGGTACCACCACGGATGTGGTGAAGAACGTAGCCGATTCGGTTGTGGAAATCCGCACCGAGTCCATAACCGCGCAGTGGGGCATGCAATACATTGTGTCGGGCGCGGGTAGCGGCGTCATTGTAGGTCATGGGGATAACGAGACCTACTACATCATAACCAACAACCACGTTGTGGATGGCGCGCGGCAGATAAAGGTGTCGCTTAGAAGCGGCGGCGAAGAATATTCCGCCTCGCTGATTGCGACGGACGTGGAGGGCGATATAGCCGTTATATCCATAAAAGAGCAAACCGCGCTTAACGTTGCGGTGTGGGGATCGAGCGACAGCCTCCTCGTAGGCGAGGACGTGATAGCAATTGGCAATCCACTCGGCAACCTCGGCGGCACTGTGACCAAGGGCATCATCTCCGCGACCGAGCGGTCAATCCCCGTTGGCAACTATACCATGAAATTGCTTCAGACTGACACCGCCATCAATCCGGGCAATTCCGGCGGCGGACTGTTTAACATGCGCGGCGAGCTTGTAGGCATAGTCAACGCCAAAACCTCTGACGAGGCGGTGGAAGGAATTTGCTTTGCCATACCGTCAGACACCGCGCGAAACATCTTTGACGATTTGCTAAGTGACGGCGTGGTAGAAGGCAGAGTGTCGCTTGGGATTTCGGTTGCGGTGTACAATACAAGTACGGTGTACGTCACGGATGTCGGAGGCGACGGGGACTTTAAGCAATACGACCGCATAGCCAAGATAAACGATACGGACATCACGTCGCTTCTCAGCTACCACGACGCGTTGGCGGCGATTAAGCCGGACGACGACGTGCGCGTCACGTTGTATAGATATGTAAGAAGCGTGCAGGGCTTTTTCGGCTCGATCACGCCAGTGTTTGAAAACACGCCCACCGTCATTACCGTGACGGCGGCGCAGCTGAAAAAGGGAGAGCGCGTATGATTCATTCCATGAGCGGCGGAGTACTAAGCGAGTACGGAACATATACGTTTGTCAAGGTCAAGTTTGACGATGATGAACGGCCGTACTGGTATGTGTGCGACTTTGACGTAAACGAGGGCGACAGGGTTTCCGCGCCGTTCGGCGCAGGCGGTTTGGGTAAGCCTGCCACAGTATTGCGCGTGGAGCAAAATGTGTCCGGGCAGGTGGCGCCCATACCGATTAAACGCGCAAAAAAGCTTTTTAGCAAGCTGTAGCTACCGCTTGACAATATGCGTTTTGCGGCGTATAATAAAGCTATGTTTTTGAGCGCGTTACAGACCTATGTGGTGTTTATAATTATCGCAATCGTGATGGTGCAGTACGCATTTGCAATCTACTGTCTGCTTAAGCTTGCGTACATGAATTTAAGAAAAAACCGATATATCCTGTGGAACCTGTTTATTCTGATAGTGTTCTTTATAGGCGGCACGGTGTTTTTGGTGTATTACTTTAAGCACCCCGAGCTTCGCATCAAAGCCACGCCTACGGCGGAAAGTGCGGAAGAGCAGACACAGGGCGACACCGCCGAGCAAAAAGACGAAAGCGCAGAAGCGCCGCCTACAGCAGATGCCGACGATACGGAAAACAATTAGCTTATAAATCCCTCGACATTCGAGGGATTTTTTGTGTAAAAGACACATAAATAAAATAAAACAATTGAAGTTTGTTTTTTATTGTGGTAGAATACTATCATGCAGCAACGCACTAAAAACGCGGTGGTCACGTTTGCTATCGGGCTGGCGCTTAATATATTGCTTGGCGTGGGCAAGCTGGTGGCGGGAGTGCTTTCGCGTTCCGCCTCGGTCTCGTCCGACGCGCTCAACAATATTTCGGACGCGGCGGTTGCTCTGGTGACTGTTGTTGCCACGGCGCTTTCCGCACGCGGAGCCGATCACGACCATCCGTTTGGGCACGGCAGATACGAATACATAGCGACCTTTGTCGTGGGCGCCGGCATACTCGCAGTCGGCGCGGAGGTGCTTTCAAGCGGGATTAAGCGGATCATCACGCCCGTCACCGTGAACTTCGGCGTTATTGTCTGGGTGACAATGGGCGCGTCTGTCGCGGTTAAGGCGTTTATGGCGGCGCTGTACCTAATAAGAGCGCGCGGCAACGACACGCTTAAGGCCGCTGCTATGGATTCTATATCCGACGTCGCCGTTACCACTGTGGTGCTATCTTGCGCCATAGCGGAAAAATACACAGGCGCGCACATAGACGGTTACGCGGCGGTTGCGGTCGCGGCGGTAATTGTTGTGTTTGCGATAAAAATACTCAAAACAACGATCAGCCGTTTGCTGGGTGAGCGGCCCGACCGTGCGCTGTACGACACCGTTCGCGATATTATTCTTTCGTTTAACAAGGTGGCGTCCGTGCACGACATAGTTATAAACGATTACGGCGCGGCTAACAAAATTGCCGAGGCGGACGCGGAGCTCCCCGGCGACATGTCATTTGTGGAAGTGCATGCGATATGCGACCGTATAGAACGCGCGGTGTATGAAAAGACGGGTATAAGGCTTTCCGTGCACGCCGACCCCATTATTGACGGCGACGAAAGGCTTAACGAGCTGCGCCGCCGCGTAAGGGAAGTGCTGGACTCGTACGGCGCTACCGCGCACGAAATTTCCATAGACGACGATAATAAAATCGTCGAGCTTGATATTCGCATGCCGCTTGCCCACTCGCCGGAGGAGGAAATCACCGCACAGGTTAAGGCGAGCATAACTGCGGTGTTGCAGTATTCCGTAAACATCCACGTGGATTATATTTAGAGGTGTCATCATTGGCGTAAAAGGGAAAAAGGTTATAATAGGCATGTCGGGCGGAGTGGATTCCGCAGTCGCGGCGCATCTGCTGAAAGAGGACGGATACGACGTGACCGGGCTTTTTATGCACAACTGGGAGGAGGACGGCTGTCCTGCAACCGACGATTGGCGTGACGTCCAAGCGTGTTGCGAAAAGCTGGGGATAGACTGCTATTCGGTCAACTTTGCTTCAGAGTACATGGACGGCGTGTTTGACTACTTTTTGCGCGAGTACAGAGCGTATCGCACGCCCAATCCCGACGTGCTGTGCAACCGTGTGGTCAAGTTCGGCGCATTTCGTGATTACTGCGCACAGCTCGGCGCGGACTATATAGCGACGGGACACTACTGCAAAATAGACGGCGACAGGCTGCTTAAGGCGGCGGACGGCAATAAAGACCAAACATACTTTTTAAACCAAGTTAAGACCGAGCAATTGAATAATGTTCTGTTTCCGCTCGGGGATTTGTTAAAGCCGCAGGTGCGCTTTCTTGCGGAAAAGCTGAACCTGTCCGTCGCGCATAAAAAGGACAGCACCGGCATCTGCTTTATCGGTGAGAGAAAGTTTAAAAAGTTTCTTGCGGAGTATCTGCCGGCGATGGTCGGCGACATCGTGGATACCACAGGCAACGTCGTGGGCAAGCACGACGGGCTTATGTATTATACTTTAGGCCAGCGGCGCGGACTGGGCGTGGGCGGCGTAAAGGGCGAGAGCGGCAGATGGTTTGTGCTCGATAAGGACGTAAAAAACAACCGCCTAATCGTGTCGTGCGGCGACGAGAGCGGACTTATGTCGCATAAGCTTTTCGGCTCCGGCTTTAATGTGATAGGCGAGTTTGATATGCCTAAGAGCTTAGCATGCACGGCTAAAACGCGCTACCGTCAGCCCGACCAAAAGGCGACGCTTATCTTGGAGGACGACGGCAAATTCAGCCTTGAGTTTGACGAGCCGCAGCGCGCAGTCACGCCCGGACAGTACGCCGTGGTGTACGTGGGGGACAGGTGCCTCGGCGGCGGCGTGATAGAGCACACGGAAAAGTAGTTTTTATGTCGATAGTTATATAGCCTTTACAAAGGTTAATAATAATGATATAATATGATTATGGAGGCAACATGAGTTTAAGCGATTTATTCAGCGATCCCGCATATCTGTTGTACGGCATAACGCTGTGCCTTTTTATACCGTTCTTTTTGTTCAGCTTGATTGCATCGATCAGGGTGAATACGGTGTTTAATAAGTATAACAGAATTCCAAGCTCTTCCGGCATTTCCGCGCAAACCTATGTGCGCGATTTTTTGGCGCACGAGGGTGTGAACGGCGTGAGACTTGCGGCGGTGCGCGGCAATCTTACCGACAACTTTAATCCCACCGACAACACAATATCGCTGTCCGACAGCGTGAGAGGCTCGTCCGCTATCGGCGCAATAGGCGTTGCGTGTCACGAGGCAGGTCACGCGGTGCAGCACGCAAAAAAGTATTTCTTTTCCTCCGCGCGGCTTAAGCTGTTTCCCGTAGTAAAATTGGCGAGCACAGCCATGTGGCCGATATTTATAATAGGCTTTATATTCGGCTTGGCATCGCCGTATACCGTAGTCGGAAGAGCGATTCTTACCCTAGGGCTTGTCGTCATGGGACTGACGCTGCTCTTTTCGTTGGTGACGCTTCCTACCGAATTCAATGCAAGCCGCAGGGCGTACAATTACTTAAAGACACGCATGCTGCCCGAAGAAGCGGCGGGCGTAAAAAGTGTGCTTACCGCAGCGGCAATGACGTACGTCGCTTCCTTTATGGTGACGGCGCTGCAGTTTTTGCGCATACTTGCACTGCTTCTTATGGGCAGAAACAGGCAGAGATAAATATTATGTCGCAATCGAAAACGGCTCCGAACGGAGCCGTTTTTTATTATTCAATCGCATTCGTTTATGTCATCGATAAACTCGTCTTTCAGCGTATAAACATGCATGTGCGCGGCATTGTTTTTGTCTATCAAAAAGAACTTGTTGCCCTTTTCCCATTCACATTCAACCAGCTTTTCGTAGCTGTCGAAAAATGCGGACAAGGTTTCTTTGTCTATGCTTTTTTTAAGCTCGTCGGATAACATTGCGTATGCCGCTGCCGTCTCTCCCGCTTTCAGCAAGCCAAACAGCCGTGCGATATGGCTTTTTGGCGGCGCGGGTTTAGGCAGCGTTCCGTACACTATTATGTGCCGCGGCGACAGTGACAAAAGATAATGATCGGGCGATAGTCTTATGCCCAGCGCAAGCTCTGTCTTTATGTTTTCCGCGCCGCAAAGCTTGACCGTGTACGGCAATAACCGTGGATTAATGGGAAAGACTGTTATGTACGCTACTTCATACTCGGACATTGTTATGCTGTCCGCGCGCTCGTAAAACTCGCCGTTTATAAGATATACGCAGTCAAATTCACTCTGTATATGCAGTTCCATGTTCTATAATTATGATATTTGTTCCTGCGTTATGTATATAATGTTTGCTATTAGGAAAACATTTGTACAGCAAACAAGGAGAGTTATCATAATGGACAACAACAACTGGACGGTGGAACAGACCAAGGAGCTTTTTAAACTTTGCGCCGACGCGCGAAAAAACGGCACAAGCCTTTCTTCGGCATTCCGCGACGTGGCATCTTTAACAGGTCGTTCGGTCAATTCCGTGCGCAACTATTATTACGGTCAAGTAAAGATGTTTGAGCTGGTGCCGGACATCGCGGACAAGCTGGGTATAAGCGTGGGCGAAACGCTGCGCGATAGGTTTGTGCCGTTTTCCGACGCCGAAACGGACGAGCTTATAAGAAACGTGCTTATAGCCAAGGGAAAGGGCATAAGCGTAAGAAAGGCGATACTGGAGCTGTCTGGCGGCGATCCTCAAAAAGCGCTTAGACTGCAAAACAAGTACCGTTCCTGCCTGCGCTCCCACCGCGACAGGGTGGAAAAAATAGTGGAAGAGCTTAAAGCAAGTCATATGCCGTACGTCAATCCTTACGGCGACGGCGACAACTTTACCAGGCTGACCGAGTATATCGCGTCGCTTGACGAGCGCGGCGCGCATAAGTTTTTGAGCCTTATAAGTGAACTGAGAATTAAGAATTAAGAATGCGGAATGATTGTTCGTTTGGCTTGTCACTACTAATAATGCGTGTCAGCGTAAGTTCGCATAATCTTTTCTTGCCTACTTCTTTTTTAAAAGAAGCAGGTCTGCATTCATAATTCTGTATTCTGCATTAATTTTGCTTGCCATTTTGCTTGGCGATGTGGTATAATTTTCTAAGCAAAAAAACAAATAGGGGTGGCGGCATCGTGGATTTTGCAAGAGATAAAAACGGAAAAACCGAAGATCAGTTTTTGCGCGATTATGATGTTACCGTGTACTTTCGTCCGTCCGTAACCGTGGACGCAGTGCTGTACCGTTATTCCGAGAAAATTGTCCGCGTGCTTCTTATACGGCGCGGCGGACACCCCTACATAAATAAGTACGCATTTCCTGGCGGATTTGTGGACGAGAACGAGCCATGCGAGGACGCAGTAGCGCGCGAACTGAACGAGGAGACCGGCATAACCGGAATTCCGCTTAGTCAGCTTGTCACCGTGTCAACGCCCGGCCGCGATCCGCGTTGGCGCAACATCACGATAGTGTTCTGTGCCGAGGTGGACAAAGACATTGCATTTGCCGCAGGGGACGACGCCGCTGACGCTAAGTGGTTTGATGTTACTGTCTCCGACGGCACGCTTTGCTTTAAGGCGGATGACGGGGAGAGCTTTACAAGTGAGCTTGCGCTTGCTTACGATTCGTTCGGGCA
This sequence comes from Clostridiales bacterium, assembly GCA_022508365.1. GTDB lineage: Bacteria > Bacillota > Clostridia > Christensenellales > Pumilibacteraceae > Anaerocaecibacter. The sequence goes on from JAFLVH010000029.1 coordinate 13,215, forward strand.
AATAGACCTTAACAAAACAAAAATCGTGGATAGGGGGCTTGTCGCCTTTGACCACGCAAAAATTATCTGCTATCTGTATAATCAGCTTACAAGGAGGAAAGGAAAATGACAATCAATCTGGTTGCGACAGGGGGAACAATAGGCAGCCGTTATGTGGGCGGCGAGCTTGTTATATCGGACGCCGCCACCAAGCAAATAGCGGCGATTATCGGCGCCGACAAGGTTTACGGTGATTTTAAAATACATAGTGCAGGCGTGGAGTTTGCAGATCTAAACACGTTGCGCTTGACCATAGAAAAGGCGGCGGTCGGCGCGGACGGCGTGGTGGTGACGCACGGCACGGATACGCTGGCATTTACCGCGTCCTACCTTGCATACGCCTTTTCCTCTGTAAAAATCCCCATCGTCATGTGCGCTGCCGACAAGCCGCTTACCGATGACGACAGCAACGGATTTGACGTACTTAACGCCACAAAAAGCTTTATCGCGCGCGGAAAGCGCGGCGTATTTGTGCTGTATAAAAACCCCGGGGAGGTGGTGCGTATTCACCACGGCGCAAGGCTTATCCCTGCGCATATGCACGAAAACTTTTACTTTTCCTTGGGCGGTCACGCGTTTACACCCGATACAGGTGTGATGCGCGGCATGAACTTTGAACTGGAAACGGACAAGGTGCTGTGCATTATCCCGTACATGGGCATGGATTATGATACGTTTAACGTAAAAAACTACAAGGCAATAGTGCATGTGGCGTACCACTCCGGCAGAATAAATACCGTAGCGTTTAACAAGTTTGCAAAAACTATTCCCGACGTGCCCATCTTTTTGCTGTCAGGCGATAAAAAATATCCGGTAGGCACCTTCCCTGACAACGTTGTGCAATGCCCCGCAATAACGCAGACCGCGCTGTATATTAAACTGCTTATCGGCATAAAAAATAACGTAAAAGACCTTGCCGCGTTTGTAAAAAAGAATGCAGTCGGCGAGATAGTAGGTTAATAGGCTGTCGGATAATAAACTGAAGCAAATTAAAAACCCGTACGCAATTTTGTACGGGTTTTGTTGTTGTGAGTTTTACGCCGATTGAGAAGCGTCGTAGGCGTCCTTCCACGGCCGCGTCCACTGCACTCCGCCGTTGCGGCTGACAACGTCCTTAACCTTTCCGTGGGCATCTCTTACTACGTCTGCAAGAAGCGCGTCCATAACGCTCACAACCTTTGAGCGAATAACCGTGTTTCCGTCCTGTCTGTAAACGTACGGCACGCCGTTTTCATAGCCGATATAGTAGTCGTAGATAAGTCTATAGCCGTCGGTTAGCCAATAATAGTTATCCTTTATTGTTCGGTCTTTGGATAGCACGCCGCCGCCGCTTGTTTCCGTATTATAAAGCCTATCTTCCGGAACTTGCTCGTCGTAGCTGCTTGCCGCTGCAATCTTTATAAACCGCGGCAAAGACGTTAACTGCGTATTTTCCGCAAGCGCGGAGTACATAGGCGTTCCGTCCAGCGTCAGTACTGTGTCGGGCAAGTGGTTTCTGGGCGTGGCGTAGGTATTGCCGTTGAATGAGAAGCTGTTGTAAGCTTGGTTGGATCCCACGCTTGACAGTCCGCGGCTTGATATCGTTCCGTCGCTGTTTTCCACAACATTGTTAAGCGACGCATTGAGCGAAACGTCTATTATTTTTGCAATGTTGGTGGATAGCGAAAGGGTAGTAACGTAGTTGTTTAGCACGTTGCCAGTTGTTTCGTCGTCGTCGTTGTTCGCGCCCGTCAGAGTGAGATTGAGGTCGGACAGCGAGCTGCTACCGGCAAGCTCGGCAAGGCCTATGACAATATTGTGCGCACCGTTACTGTACGTGTAGCTCTTAAAGATTTGCGCAAGCGTGTTTTTAGTGTTGTTGCTGTTATCGTTTGAGCCGCCTATTTGGTCGCGTATGGTGTCACGGATATTGACAAGGCCCAAAACCTTGTCGTTGGTTATGGGAATCAGATAGTACAGGAACTCGTCGAGGAATCTGTTTATGTCATTGCCCATCATGTAAAGCAGTTCGTCAACGGTATAAGCGACATTTACATAGTCAAGTCTATGAGTAGAAGCCGTGTTGACACTGTACGAGGTGGTTGACGTAGTGGGCGTGCCGCTGTCGTACCAGTTGTTTGAAGTTATCTTGTCACGCTTTTGCGGTGTGCTGACTTGAGTGAGTTTGCCAACCTGCATGCTCGCGGTATCCCAATTCTTTACTCCCTCCAGATATATTACGTCGTCGTAGAAGTACAGCGAAGTAGTGCATTCGGGGATTATAACCGCTTTGGCAAGACCGCTAAGCGCTTTTGCCTCCGCCTTGCTGTTGTAAATGTCAATTGCGACCGCGGTCTTGATGATGGGATTGCCCTCGCTGTCCGTTTCGCCTGTGTCTATCAATTTAACCTTTGCGTTGTAGCCGATATTAATGTCAAGCTTGACAAGCAGCGGAATATCCATTTTTACATTGATCTTGTCGCTACTGCCGCTGCCTATCTCAAACTCCATTAAGTTGGCTGTGTTCATTATGTCAAACAACAGATACTTTATGTTGGACAGGTCGGCATAGCGCACCTTGTCGCCGTTGGTAACTTCGCTTTGGTAGTCGTCCGGAATGCTGACAACAAGCAATTCCGATACCGTGTTAAACCGCACGTCAAAGGTGTTGACCTTGGCGTCGTGCGCGTCGAGGTTGGTGACGCCTATTCTGCTTAGCTTATCTTCGTAGCTGACAACAGATACCAGAGCCTCGCCCTCCGTGCCCGTGGCAAGCGCATTGTCCACGTACGCGGTGAGGACGGAAGCCTCGCTTGAAAAGTGTATGCTGTTAACTACGTCTTTAATCAGCTTGCTGTTGACCGCAGTTTCTTCCTTCGGAACATCCTCCTCGGACTCATCGGTTTGGAACAGCGCGATAGCGGCCTTAATGTGCTCGATTAAGCCGTCCAAGCACACCTTGATTGTATCGGAGCCGTCAGCCGCCGTGTCCGATGTTATCTCGCGAATAAGCGCGTCGATATCCTCGGCGTTTTGCAGTCTGTTCCAGGCAGTTTTACCGTAGGCGAGGGCTTGCTTTAATTCGTCAACCGCTTTTACTAAGTTGTTGATTAGCGCGGTCACGTCGTCTAACCCCGCGATTGACAGATAGTTGAATACCGTGCTGTCTATATCCAGTCTGTAGTCGCCGAGAAGACTCTCTATCATATCGTCGTCGGCGCCCAGTATGTCCAGTACCGCCGTGACAATCTGAAGCACGGACTTAAAGTCTATGGAAATCTTTTCGCCGTAGCCGTTTGACTCTCTGTAATATACATACGCGAGCTTGTCGGCAACATATAGATCAATCTCGATGGGGAAGCCGGTTTGCGCTTTGCCGTCTTCACCGATAATCTCTATCCTTAAATGCGCCTCTATCATGAGGTCGGTAGAATTACTTATTTGCCTGCCGTCCTTGTCCGTAACGGTGGTTTTGGTAAGTCCGAACCTAAGCGCCTGCTGTCCGTTTATGTTTTGTACGCGCGCGGTCTTTTCCTTTACCTTGTTGCCGTTTGCGTCACGTTCGATTTCCGGTCTGCCCGTCTCGTCCAAAACCTCTTGTGTATCGCCGTTTTCGTCTACGACGCTCTTTATCTTGTACATGTCATAGTCGAATGCGAACGCGCTTACCTCGAATGCCGTTTGCGATATAGTGGTGACATTGCCGTCCTCGTCTTCGGTAACGATATCGTCCGCCTTGGCGGTGAGCGTGTTGACCGCGTTGATTACAGTCGTTACAAAGTCCACGATGGGGGTGTAATCGCCGTCCGTCGGTGCGGTGATGTTGATCGGACTGTCAAATATGTCTATCTTGGCAGTGAGAATAAACGACAGCATATTCGAGACGCCGGCGTCAAGCTTGAAGTCTAGGCGGTCGCCGCTTATAATCGGCTCTACATTGACCGTTATAGTCGGTCTATCCATAACCGTGGCGCCTATCGTAAGATTGCCGTTGCTGCGCTCGAACACCGTTATCAGGTCCAAAGCCTGCTTTATGACGCTCTTGCCGTAAGCGTTGTCTGTGCCGAGAAGCGCCTGTATTATCTCCGCCGCGTCCGTCGAGTCCGCAATTTTGGTTATTCCGTCGATTACAGCAAAGATGGGGGAGAGCGCGCTGAGATCACCGAGGTTATTAAGCGCCTTGGGCAGGTACGGCTCTATCGCCGCATTGATAATTTCTACATCTGTGGAAATGTCAAACTTGAGTGCAATCTTGCCTATATCCACATATACTACGTCGTTAACGTACACTACGTTAAGCTCTACTTGGTCCTCGCTTCCGGCAAACAGTATGAGGGACGCGCGGACGCTTATCGGGCTTAACGACAGCTGTACTCTGCCGCTGACCGCTATCTTTTTGCCCATAATCTCGATTGCCATATTAGACAGGTCAATGGATATAGCCTTTGCGCCCATCGCTTTTTCCACGAGCGACATGACGGGCGAAATGTACGGGATTATATCGGCAACGGCAACATAGTCGCCGTCAACCTCCACGTCGCGTTTTGCTGCGGGATTGATGCCAAGCGACAGACCGATCTCTGTATCCGCTGCGACAATGGCGGCCTGCATGCCGCACAGCACTCCGTCCTCCGTGGTCGTCACTTGCACTGCGATTGTGATATCGCTGTCACCGACGCTTGCCGAAATGTTGATTATATCGAGCAGGCTACCACTCATAGCGATATCCATAGCTATTGACGCACCGTCAAGCGCAATGCTAAGCGTCATGCCGTCATCCGTGGGGGATAGCGTAACGCGGTCTAAAAGCTCGGATATTACAATATCGTCAAACGAAACGGAATTTAACAGCTCCGCGAGCTTACTCTTTATTTCGAGATTGGGCAGCGCCTCGTCCAATTGCTCGATCAGCTCGGTTATGCCTTCCTTTGTCAGCGGTAGCATAAGCCGTATCGAACCGTTGTTTACGTCAAGATACAGCTCGCGCTCTATAACGGATATGACAATCGGCACGTCGGATACGTTTAGCGCTATCTGCGCCGCGATTGTATCGAGCGTGTAATCGCCGAGATTGATATAAATATTGCCTGTAATCTCTTGATCGAACAGCGTTACGTCTATATCGAGGTCGAATGCGCTTTGCTTGACAAGCGGCAGCACGCAGCCGAGAGCGTCTATAATTTCGCTTGCCGGCACAAACTCTTCCGCCGCCACCGCGGGGATATTGACCTTTGCCGCCGTAATGCCTTGTAAGCCGAGGTCGAACGCTATTTCAAAGTGCTCGCCGAACGGTCCGCCTATGCCGTCAAACGCCATGCGTATGCTTCCGTTTATCGAGGACAGGTCGGTGGTTGCAAACAATGTCGCCGCAAGTACGCCGCGCGTTATGTTCATTCTTATGATGTTTCCCTGGACGGTGAGCGAGCTTATTATGGAAAGCACGGTGTCCGCCGCCTTTGCCGGGTCGAGTCTGCCGTCGGTCATCAGCTCGTCAGAAGAGGGGATGATGCCGGACATTTGCCGCGTCATTTCCTCTACATACGGGCGAATAATATCGGGCAGGTTGGGTATGACCGCGTCGATTAGTTCGGTTACGTCGTCGAGCCGACCGCTTACCTTGATGCCGCCGATCTCTATGTACGCCGTGTCGCCGAGTATGATTGCGGTAAGCCCTAGTGAATCCACCGTGATCCGCGCTTTCAACGTTCCGTCTTGCAGCGTAGCCTCAATCAAGGCGTTGAGTGTGATGCCGCCGATATCGACAGACGCTATCGCTCGAATGCCGCCCACGGATAATATCTTAGCCGCAGTATCCAGCATGGGCGAAAGCTTGTCGGCGTCGATATATTCATTTGCGTCCGTCGGCGCGGTAATGCCGTGAGACACTGCGCTTGTCGTGACGTTGATATAAAGCTTAGCCGAAACGTCGCCCTTGACCGTGACGACAATCGCGCCCGATTTAAGATCGACGGACAGGTCAATGTTTACGCCTTCCACCGCGAGCGTGACAAACAGAATTCCGTCTGTCATGTGAGCGGACTTGACAGCGTTGCTTATAGCAGCGGTTATATCAATTTGCGGCAGACCGTCGCCTCCGAGCAAAAGCCCTACAAGCTTCGTCGCCGAGGATATAAGATTGTCGTCCGCCGTATCGAGCTTGGCCTTTATGCCGCCGAACGTGACGTACACGACGCCGTCCGTATATGTTATGCGGATATCCTGTCCGATTGCGGAAAGCTTGCCGTCCGCCTTGACGCCGGTTGCGTCGTTGTCTATTGCAATGTCGCCGCTAATAGAGGTGTTTGTTCCGTTGACGTCGACGTAGCCGTTGATCGTGGCATTATAGTATTCGGCGTCAAGGTACGGCTTTGCGTCCGTAATCAGCGCGGCAAGATCTGCAAAGGTAAGGTATTCGGTTGCGGTAGGGAGAGTAACGGTGTGCGCGTCGGGATTGCTTAAATCAAAGCGAACGGCGACGTCGGCATTTATGTTCAAAAGATTTACTTTTACCGCCAGCGCCACGGACTTGAGCTTGCCCTCTCCGCGCGTCAGCTCAATGTCTATCGGCATGTTCAATGCTTTAAGCCCTACATTCAGCGTGGTGTCGTCCACCGTGATGCGCTTAAGCATGTCGACTATCTGGTTGATTGACGAGGGAAGCAGCCCCTGCAACAGGCTTTGATACTTGCTTATGTCTACGGACCCGAGCGTTGCGTCTAGTAGAACGGGCAACTCGTCTATTGTGCCGCGCACAGATAGTCCGCACGTATCGATATAAATGATGCCGTCTATGTATTTGACCGAAACGTCTATGCCCATAACATTGAGCATGGCCTCTACGTCGCCCGCGGCTCTGTCCACGTATGCGGAAACGCCTATATCCATGCCGTTATACGTGACGGTGCCGTCTATGCCGTAAGTAGTTTGCGTGGCAAAGGAGATTGCGTCCTGCACAAAATCTACTATACCGGTTAGGTCAACCGCGCCCTCCGTCGAGGGGAATTTGGGTTGCGCTATCGGTTGCACGTCTATGTCAATAACCGTGTCGCCTATGTCAACTTGACCGGTTATCGCTTTAAGCGACATGTCTTTGTCGTTTATCTTGATTGCCGCGTTGACGGAAACGTTATTGAGTGAGGGGATTAGGTCGGATAGGTCGAGCGCAAACGACATGGTGATTTCTGTCACGCCGCCATTTGTGGTCATCTCGCAGTTTTCAAACACCTTGTCGAGTATGTCGCCGCCGAAGATTTTGTTTATGTCAATGTTGCCGACGCCGCCCAAAAGCCCTTTAAGCATGGGGTCGTCCGCAAGCTTTGCCGCGTCCTTGACATTTATGTAGCCGTTGATTTCGTTGTTCTTTATGTACAGCTTGTCGCCCGAGTACTTAATATACAAGCCCTTGCCGAGCATGGCTTGAATATCCAGCGTGTCCAGGTTGACCGAAAGCGTAATGTCGTACATTGAAAAATCGCCCATTACTATGTCGGCGGTGAGGTCGAGGTTGCTCTCGCCGGACAGGTATTTTTCAAACGCGGAGGCGAGATAGTCGGACGCCGACGGCGGCTGTGTCATGTCCACTTCGGGCGGAACGTAGTCGGGGTTTTCCTTGGCTTGGTCGACGTACGGCTGGAAAAAGTCCTTTTCGGGGATGTCGCCGTCCTCGTTGATCATGGAAAATGTTTCCAGGTTGTCGCCTGTGCAGCGCATGGCGCCGAGAACGGGAATCTCTATGTCGTATTCGTCAATCGCGCGCGTGGAAATGGGCATCCAGTCGGAGTCCATGGTTATAGTGATTTTGACCGAATAGAATTTGGGGTTTTGGTCCGCGTCGCCAAGCGTGCGCACCTCGTTGCGGTAGTACAGCGTGCTTTCCGTGGGGTCGAGCGTCAATGTAAACACGTAGTTGCCGTCGGCGTTAGGGACAAGTCTATCCGGCACGTCAAAGGAAACACCGTCGTCTTCGCCGCTATTGTTTAGCGAAAACGCTCTTTGTGCGTTTTCGTCTTTGACGGAGAGAATAGTCTTTTCGTTGATTATGTACTTGCTTAGCTGATTGGGCACCAAACCGTACTTTTTGCTGTATTCGTCGTACGACATTTGTACGGCCTTTGAAGCAAAGGTGGTCTTGTCGCCGTCGATTTTGTCGGCAGGGCGGTAGATGATTATTCCGTTGTCGGCATACTTCTGCTCCGCTATGCTCTTCAGCTTGGATGTGGAGATTGTTTCGGTGAATACTATGTTCTCTTTGTAGACAACTCTGGTGTTGACAAGGTTCTGCGTGTAGCTGCCTATGCCGATGTCCGCAGAAATCTTGCCCTCGGTCACGCCGCGGAAGTAGGTGGAGTGGTGAAGCTTGTACGCCGTAAACTTGAGATTGCTAAGCAGATCGTAGTCGGACGGCGAGCCGGATGCGGGCGGCTCGGCCTCAATGACAATTGTTTCGCCCCAGCTCGCCGCAAACTTGCGGTTGTCGGTGTGGAAGGTGTTGGTAAATCCCGCCACAATGCCCAGAATCAGGATAGTGGCTATTATGTAAATTATGATATTACGCCGAGAAGTCAGCGACGATTTTTTGTTAAGTAGTGTAGATGACATATGTCCTCCGATTTTGTCGGGATAGATTAAACTAATACATTATATATTTTATCACCATAGCCAAGTTTTGTCAATAGTTTTTTAGACACTTACCTATATTTATGTTTAATTTCGGGTGAAATTGCCTGTTTTTCCGCCCAAAAAGGCTCTGCAGCAAGGACAATAGTAATCTCGGCATAACCGCAGCAAAATTGAATATGTTTTAATAATAGACGAAATATACAACATACGGCAAAAAATAGGACTGAGACGCCTATATATTGTAGCGCTATTAAAACTGCGCAAAAATGTCACACAATGGACCGATTTGTAAATATTTTACGACAAAATAACCTAAAACTATCGCAAAAAACGGTTGACAATCATAAACTAATGTTGTATACTAACAACACTTGATGCGGGGTGGAGCAATAGGTAGCTCGTCGGGCTCATAACCCGGAGGTCGCGAGGTTCGAATCCCGCCCCCG
>JAFLVH010000003.1:0-5136 GCA_022508365.1 Clostridiales bacterium
ATTTATTTTTTGTTTATAAAATCACGAGCTTTGTCGTACTGTTCGGGTTTCAAGCTTTCGTGAAGTTCTTTGATTTTTTTCCTCTGATCCTTATCCAGATTTTTGGGCAGTTCTATATCGATTGTAACAAGCAAGTCGCCTTTAAGCTGCTTTTTGGGATTTTCAAGACCAAGCTCCTTCAGCTTAAAAGTCATACCGCTTTGCGCGCCCTCGGGCAGAGGAAAAGCAATTTTATTGCCCTTAAGCGTGGGTACATAAATTTTGTCGCCGAGCAGCGCTTGTGTAAAGGAAATGGGTATATCCACAATCAAATCCAGTCCTTTGCGACGGAAAAGCTTGTGCGGCATTACGTTGACGTTAAGAATGAGATTGCCGGGTTTTGCACCGGGTCGCGTCCTTTCACCCTCGTTGGGAATTGTAAGAATCTGATTGGGCTCTATGCCTGCCGGGAAAGTTATGCGCAGATTGGAATTTTTGCGCACGGAACCGCGCCCACCGCAAGTGGGGCAAGGCTCTTTTACTATTCTGCCGGTACCGCCGCATATATTACATGCCTTCATGCTGACAACCCTGCCAAACGGGGTGTCCTGCGCAATGCGCACCTTACCCTGTCCGCCGCAATTGGTGCACTTGACAAACTGCGTGCCGCCCTTTGCGCCCGTGCCGCGACATGCCGCGCAGGGTTCAAACCTGTTTACCGGTATCTCCTTTTGCGTGCCGTACGCCGCTTCCTCAAACGTAAGCGTGACGTTTAGGCTGATGTCGCCGTTGTTTGGATTGGCTCCGGGATGACGCGGATCGTTGCCAAACATATTGACAAAGTCGTCAAAGAAGTTGCCGCCACGACCATGACCGCCTTGACCGCCGGGACCACCCTGTCCGCCGGGTCCGCCTTGACCGCCGCCTGCTTGCGCAGCATCGTATTCGGCGCGCTTTTGCGGGTCGTTAAGCGTTTCGTACGCCTCGTTTACCTCTTTGAATTTGTTTGCAGCAACCTCGTCACCGGGATGCAGGTCGGGGTGATACTGCCGCGCAAGCTTACGGAATGCCGATTTAAGCTCGTCGTCGGTGGCGGTTTTGCTCACGCCCAATATTTCATAATAGTTTTTTGCCATTATTAACTCCGCAATCTAAATAGATGCCGTATAAATATAATACCGCAACAAGAGCCTTTGTAAACGGCTCCTGTTGCAGTGATTATAATATTTAATTAGTAATTGCCTTCTCCCTCGCCGGTCTCGTCGGGATTTTCGGTTACAACCTCTTCCTCGGGAGTAGCGGCGCCCTGCTCGTAAAGCTTGGAGAATATGTCGTTGGAAAGCTTTTGAAGAGTTTCCACAGCGTCGCGGATAGCTTCAAGCTCGTCGGTCTTGATTACCTCGCGAACATTAGCCATCTCCTTGCTGAGCTCGTCTTTTTGCTCGGGAGTAACAGTGTCGCCGTTTTCACGAAGGAACTTTTCGATGGAGAATACAAGCATATCCGCCTGGTTCTTCGCGTCAACAACCTCTTTGCGTTGAGCGTCCTCTGCCGCAAAATTCTCTGCGTCCTTAATAGCCTGCTGAATCTGCGCTTCGGTAAGGTTGGTGGAAGCGGTAACGGTAACGCGCTGCTCCTTGCCTGTGCCCTTGTCCTTTGCGGAAACGTGCACTATACCGTTGGCGTCGATATCGAAAGTAACCTCGATTTGAGGGACGCCGCGCGGTGCGGGCGGAATGCCGCCGAGCTCGAAGCGCGCAAGCGTCTTGTTGTGAGCGGCAATTTCGCGCTCGCCCTGCAAAACGTGAATATCAACGGACGGCTGATTGTCGGTAGCCGTGGAGAACACCTGGGACTTTTTGGTCGGGATGGTGGTGTTTCTCGGAATAAGCTTAGTGAATATACCACCGACCGTCTCGATACCGAGCGAAAGCGGAGTAACGTCAAGAAGCAATACGTCCTTAACCTCGCCCGCAAGAACGCCGCCCTGAATGGCCGCGCCTACGGCAACGCATTCGTCGGGGTTGATGCCCTTGAACGGTTCCTTGCCGGAAAGCTTGCGAACAGCTTCCTGAACGGCGGGGATACGCGTGGAACCACCGACCATGATAACCTTGTCGATATCGTTGTTGGTGTAGCCTGCGTCCGCCATAGCCTTTTTGGTAAGCTCGATGGAGCGGTCTACAAGCTTTTGAGAAAGCGCTTCGAACTTAGCGCGGGTAATCTCGTACTCAAGGTGCTTGGGACCTGTTGCGTCCGCCGTAATGAAGGGCAAGCTGACAGTGGTCTTTTGCGTGCCGGAAAGGTCGATCTTCGCCTTTTCCGCAGCTTCCTTAAGACGCTGCATTGCCATGCGGTCCTTGCTGAGGTCAATACCCTGGTCGTTTTTGAACGTCTGAACGCAGTAATCAATGATTACCTGGTCAAAGTCGTCGCCGCCGAGACGCGTATCACCGGAAGTTGCGATAACCTCGAATACGCCGTCGCCGATTTCCAGAATGGAAATATCGAACGTACCGCCGCCAAGGTCGTAAATGAATACCTTTTGGCTGCCGCCCTGACCCTTGTCAAGACCGTAAGCAAGCGCCGCCGCGGTGGGCTCGTTGATTATACGAAGAACCTCGAGACCGGCAATCTTGCCTGCGTCCTTGGTTGCCTGACGCTGTGAGTCGTTGAAGTACGCGGGAACAGTGATAACCGCTTGCGTAACAGATTCGCCCAAATAGGACTCAGCGTCCCTTTTAAGCTTGGTAAGAATCATCGCGGAAATCTCCTGCGGAGAGTAGCCCTTGTTGTCGATAGTGACCTTGCGGGACGTACCCATATCGCGTTTGATAGAGATGATTGTTCTGTCGGGGTTGGCAACAGCCTGACGCTTTGCAACCTGGCCGACAAGCCTTTCCCCGTCCTTAGCAAAACCTACTACGGAAGGGGTTGTGCGGCCGCCTTCTGCGTTGGGGATAACAACGGGTTCGCCGCCTTCCAACACCGCCACACACGAATTGGTAGTACCTAAGTCGATACCAATGATTTTGCCCATAAAATAAATCCTCCAAAAAATGTTTTTTAAATAGTGATATATGCTTTAATTGGCAACGCGTACAACGCTGTGTCTGAGTACGCGTTCACCCAATTTGTAGCCTTTGTTATAGACTTCGACAATCATATTGACCTTGGTCGGGTCGTTGGTCTTGGTCTGCATGACCGCATTGTGAAGATTGGGGTCAAACTGCTGACCGAGCGCCGGAATCTCTTCCACTCCGAACGAGGTAAGAATTTCAAGCAAATGACGATAAATCATCTTTACGCCCTCTGCCACCTTTTCGTCCGTGATGGACTGGATTGCCGACTTAAGCACATCAAGCTGAGGAATAAGCTTTTCCAAAACGGCACAAATACCGTCCTCTTTCAGCTTTTTGCCGGTGTCGTTATTGCGCTTGCGGTAGTTATCAAAGTCCGCCTGCATACGGTTGACCAGGTTAGAAAGCTCTTCCGATCTTGCCCTTTCCTTTGCCGCAATAGCCTGCGCTACGCTAAGCTGTTGCGTAACGGCTGCAATTTGGTTTTGCATGGCTTTGTAGTCTTCTTGCGAAAGCTCAATACCGGGCAGCTCGCGAGTACGCTCTCTCGTCTTATCGTCCATTATATCCTCCGTTCAAAAAATTTTATTCGTCGGTATCCGTGGGTATCGGCGAAATATATTCTACCGCACCGTCGCCCTGCGCGCTCTCGCCCGACGGCAACATCTGTACGGTTTTTGACAAATAATCGAGCACGGAAAAAACCTTAGAGTAATCCATTCGGATCGGCCCGATAACGCCGGCATTACCCACTGTGACACCACCGATATTATATGTAGCAGTCACTATGGCACATTCCGGCATTCCGTCTCGAATTTCGTTGTCTTTGCCTATTTTGAATGTAATGTTCATGTCGTCGGAATTTTGAAGGACGGGCACCAATTCTTCCTTTGCGTCCAAAAATTCCAGCATAGCCTTGGCCTTTTTTAGGTTGGAGTATTCGGGCTGCTCAAGTATCTTTGCGCTGCCCTCCAGCACGATGTCCGAAAAGTTATCGTCATGGGCATAGCTCTTGAAAATCTTGAGTATTGTGGAAAAAACCCGCTCGTACTCCTTTTTAACCTGCTTGACAATCTTATTGGGTTGACTGTTTATCTCACTGATCTTGTGGTCTGCAAAAGCGCCGGTCATAAACTGCGACGCCTGATCGCAATACTCATCGGTAACACCGCTATCTATGCTCACCGAGGCATCCTTTAGCACGCCTAAGTTGGTTACGATGATTATAAGCGCAGACGAGTCGGTTATCTTGACAATGCGAATGTTTTGTATGGTCGCGTCGTCGGGATTTTGCACGTAAGCAACCGAAGTAAGATTGGTAATTTCGGAAATTACCTTTGCCGTGCTTTTTAGCACGTCGTCCAGCTCGGTTATTTTTTTGTTAAAGTACCGTTTGACTATTTTCAGCTCCGACCGCGTAAGCTTGCGACGCGGCATAAGCTTTTCCACATACAGCCTATAGGCTTCCGCAGTGGGCACCCTACCCGACGAGGTGTGCGGCTGAGTGAGATAACCCATTTCCTCAAGCGCGGCAAGCTCGTTGCGGATTGTAGCCGAGGACAAAGCAGGCAAATGCTTATCCTTGATTTCCGAGCTGGAAACAGGCTGGCAGTTTTCTATATATCCGTCTACCACGGCTTGAAGTATTTTTTCTTTTCTGCCTGTCAAACCCATTATTGCAGCCCCGCACGGAAATTAGCAGACTACAGCATAGAGTGCTAAAACAAGTTTATCATATATGCATATCTTTGTCAATCATTTTTAAAAAAATTATTGCGCCATTTTCCAAAAATTGTATGCGAAAAAAATACACAATACTACATATATACTTTGTTATATTATAATTAGATAAAACAAAAAAGCGGACAACAACATTAATTTGTCAGTCCGCAATTCTTAAAGTGATATTTTCCGCAATCAACGAAATGATGATCTAAAAAAGTTAAGTAAGTAATAATTGTGAAAAACAAGCAACCTCACTCCAACTTGGGTATACAATGTACCGTTCTTTTCTCTCGGGACAACAAAACAAAAACTATATGTCACTGCTTCTGTTATTACCGCATTTTCAAAAATA
>JAFLVH010000003.1:5236-65127 GCA_022508365.1 Clostridiales bacterium
AACTCAATAGGAACAACCGGCTCAATGGTAACAGTTTCAATCAGTAACACTTCATTTATTGAATCCTCGATTTCTTCATCGGAATAACTGTTATACGTAACTGTAACTACGTGTTTGCTATCTCTGTATATTTTACAATTTTCATTAAAAAAAACCAAACCATTTTCATCATGATGAGGCCCACAACCTAAAAAGAAAATTGCAAAAACGCCAACCAAAGCTATAATGAATAATATTCTCTTATTGATACAATTTGCAGAATTCATAATTTGCACTCCTTAACTAACAAATTTATAAACATCAACTTATGGCATTGTTTGTAAGTTTTATATCCTTTTACAATTTTTTTAGGTTTTACCACCTCGTAAGTATTGAAATATTCCATAAAATGCTGAAAGCGTACAATTTCAATTTCTATTATAATAGTACAATGTTATATAGTAGTCAATCATATTATACCGACGGAATATAAACGACAATATCCGTGCCGTTATCCACCACAATGCTGTGCTTTGGCGACGACAAAACCAGCCTAATCATAAAAAGATCGGCGACGCTACCAAACACGTTGTACATAAGCGGCATAAAGGGCAAAACAAAATACTTTGCCGGCAATAATACACAAAGCGGAATCAAAACCGCGCAGTAAAAAAAGAATGGAAACGACGCCACAAAAAAGTATTGCGCTTTAGTGAATATTATATCGGGAGAACCGCAGTAAGCCGCAAACTTTCCGAACTTTATGTACGGTCTTTTCCACTTGCGAATTACTATGGCAAACGCGTGCGCAAACTCATGCACGTACGGATATATTAAGCAAAGCACAACACCAGACAAAATCATTACAAAGTACAATCCGCCCGGCGAACCTGGTATGCGCAAACAGTAATTGAGCACAATCCCAATCACGCAGCTTGCCGTAATGGAAATCAGCGCAAAAAGATTTAGCTTATTTAGCATTTTAAACTTGGGGTCGGATAGATCCAGTCTATTTATCGCTTTGTAATCGTAAACCGGTTTCATACTTTTATTTTACCAAAAGATAAAGCTTCAGTCAAGCATCAACTGTTCTATTATGTAATTCATTACAAACATTTTGTTTTCAGCAATTTTAACGCTGCCGTCCGCACAAACGATAAGCTCTTCGCCTTGCAGCCTTTTTACTGTGTCGGCATTGTTATGAAAAAAGTCATATCCGAACCTTTCGGCAAAATCGTCGAGCACAATCCCCCTCTCTGTGCGCAGTCTCAGCATAACATATTCGTTGTACATATCCTTATCGGTAAGCGTGTAGCTTTGCGCCTTGGGCGACATAATATATTCTGCAATGTCGTCACCGTGCATGTACCTTGTACGTTCGCCGTCATAGCCGTGCGCGGCAACGCCAAACCCGATATACGGCAGGCAATTCCAATATTTTTTGTTGTGCATACTCTCGTAACCGATTTTTGCAAAATTACTCACCTCATAACGGCAAAATCCTAAATCGGCGAGCTTTTCGCAAGCAAAATCGTAAAAATCGGCAATTCTATCGTCATCCGCTGTGTATCCCTCGGCAAACAGCGGAGTTCCTTGCTCTACGGTCAACGCGTAAACCGAAACATGCTTGAGTTCGCTTATTACGCTTATCGATTTGTCTACGTCGGAGATATCCTGTAACGGTAGTCCTAAAATTATATCCGAGGAAATATTATTAAACTTTTCGGAAAGAATGTCTATCGCCTTTTCGTACTGCTCTAATGTGTGAATTCTTCCGGCGGCACGAAGGACAGCATTGCATTGCGATTGCAGCCCCATGCTTATTCGGTTGGCGCCTAGATCCTTACTCTCGTCGGCAAATTCTTCCGTAACGCTTTCCGGATTGCATTCCACTGTGATTTCCGCATCGCGCAAGAGAGTAAAATTATCTTTTACCGCGGACATTATATCCGTAAGAGCGCCGCGATATAAACATGACGGCGTTCCACCGCCTATATATACGGTGTCAATCGCACTGCCGATTAATGTACTGTCATTGATTTCTTTTATCAATGCTTTTACATAATTTTTTTGCAACGAAAAATCGGGCGTAGATACAAACGCGCAATATTTGCACTTAGCCTTGCAAAAAGGTATATGAATATATAAGCCGAACATTTTGTCTTTTCGGTCTGTCATTTTTTATCGCCGTCAAGCTTGAGCACGGACATAAACGCCTCGGACGGAATTTCCACCGTGCCGAACTGACGCATGCGCTTTTTGCCTTCCTTTTGCTTTTCCAAAAGCTTCTTTTTGCGCGTAACGTCACCGCCGTAGCACTTGGCAAGAACGTCCTTTCTAAGCGCCTTAATGGTCTCCCTTGCTATGACCTTACCGCCGATAGCCGCCTGAATGGGAATTTCAAACAGCTTGCGCGGAATAACGTCCTTAAGCTTTTCCGCCATAGCGCGGCCGCGCGCATACGCCTTGTCGCGGTGCACTATTATGCTGAGCGCGTCGCAAATCTCGCCGTTTAGCACTATATCCAGCTTGACCAAATCGCTCTTGCGGTAGCCCGCCTGCTCGTAATCGAAGCTCGCATAGCCGCGCGATCTGCTTTTTAACCCGTCAAAAAAGTCGTAAACAATCTCGTTAAGCGGCATAGTGTAAGTGATAAGCACGCGCGTTTTTTCTATATACGTCATGTTGATAAACTCGCCGCGCTTGTCCTGACAAAGATCCATTATAGGTCCGATATATTCGGGCGGCGTGTAGATGGACGCCGTGACGACGGGCTCCTCCATATAATCTATCTCGCCCGCAGGCGGAAGATTGGACGGATTGGTCACTTCGGTCATGCCGCTGCTCGTATAAACCTTGTACACAACACCGGGCGCGGTTGTGATAATGTCCAGATCGAACTCACGCTCCAACCGCTCCTCTATGATTTCCATGTGCAAAAGCCCCAAAAAACCGCAACGGAAGCCAAAGCCGAGCGCGGATGACGTTTCAGGCTCGTAAAACAGCGACGCATCGTTCAGTTTTAGACGTTCGAGTGCGTCCTTTAAATCCTCGTACTTTGATCCGTCAGCAGGATAAATTCCGCTGTAAACGACGGGTTTAACTTTTTTGTAGCCCGGACAAGGCTCGGCAGTGGGATTGTTTGCAAAGGTTATCGTGTCGCCGGGCGCGGTATCGGCAATGGACTTAATAGACGCACACAGATATCCGACGTCGCCTGCAGACAATCTGTCAATAGATACTGGCTTGGGTTGAAACACGCCCACTTCGGTCACGTCGTACACCTTGCCGTTAGACATCATAGTGATACGGTCGCCGGCTTTTGCAGAGCCGTCAATGACGCGAATAAGGCACACGGCGCCCTTGTAATTATCATAATAAGAATCGAAAATCAACGCTTTAAGCGGTTTGTCTACATCGCCCTTAGGCGGAGGCACATACTCGGCAATTGCGCGCAGTACGTCGTCTATGTTTATGCCCTCTTTTGCGGAGATACACGGCGCGTCATCTGCAGGCAGACCTATTATGTCCTCTATCTCTTTTTTTACTTCTTCCGGTCTGGCTGCAGGCAAATCTATCTTGTTGATAACCGGCACAATCTCCAAGTTGTTGTCAAGCGCCAAGTACACATTGGCGAGGGTTTGCGCCTCCACACCCTGTGCGGCGTCCACTACAAGCACCGCGCCCTCGCAAGCGGCAAGCGAACGCGACACCTCGTATGTGAAGTCAACATGCCCCGGTGTGTCGATTAGGTTAAAGGTATACCTTTGCCCGTCATGCTCGTAAAACATTCTGACCGGCGTAAGCTTGATTGTGATTCCACGCTCGCGCTCTATGTCCATACTGTCCAGCATTTGGTCGGAAAGCTCGCGCTTGGTAAGCGTGGCAGTAGCCTCCATAAGCCTGTCGGCAAGCGTCGATTTTCCGTGATCGATGTGTGCTATTATACAAAAATTGCGTATAAGCTTTTGTCTGTCCATAGCTCGTTATACCACAATCAAAGATTGGTTTTAGATTTGACTCCCGTTAATCAATATCGCAAGTCAATTTTACTGTTTGCGATTGGTAAAATTATATCACATATCGCCAAAAACAGCAATTATTTTGACCGATAAGCTTAAAAATTAATTAAAATATAGCAAAATTCGTTAAATCTTATAAAAAACTATTGTAAAATAAAATTAAAGATGATATAATTATTCCGTATGGAAACTAAAACTTCATGGGTGCTTGATAAACCCATTTCACATCGCGGATTGCATGATTCCGATAATATTCCCGAAAACTCACTTCCGGCATTTGAAAATTCCGTTAAGCACGGCTACGCAATAGAGCTGGACGTTCGCTTGATAGACGACCAAACGGTTATAGTATTTCATGACGAAAAGCTTAGCCGAATGACAAATAGAGACGGCTACGTGTCCACGCTTAAAGCGTCGGACTTGAGCGAAATTAAGCTACTTAAAACGGACATCTCTATCCCCACATTCGAACAAGTGCTGGAGACAGTAAACGGCAAGGTTCCCCTTTTGATAGAAATCAAACGGGCCGAGCAAGCGTTTGGTTTGGAAGAAAAAATAATAGACATGCTCAAATCCTACGACGGCGATTATGCCGTACAGTCGTTTGACCCTCGATCTATGCACTATTTTTATAAGAACGCGCCGCACATCATGCGCGGACAGCTTTCTTCGTACTTCCACCACAACGATATCGACGTGCCGCGCCGCGAAAAAAAGCGGCTGAAAAAGCTTAAGTACAACGATCTCTCCCACCCTAACTTTATCTCGTACAAGGCAACCAACCTGCCCAATAAATACGTGACCGCAACAGGACTTCCTGTGCTTGCTTGGACAATCCGCGGCGAGCTGGAGGCGCAAAAGGCGCAAAAATTCTGCGATAACTACATCTTTGAAGGGTTTATTCCCAACAAAACGGATATTGAGCAATAACGGCACTCTCGTACATATGAAGATATGGGAAAAACTAAAACAACAAACCACTCTGGAATTTTTAAAATCCGTTGCGGTAGGTCTGGCGTCAAATGCGGTTGACTTTTTGTTGACCGCTGTGTTTTTATATGCATACGGGCATGCACATTACGACGGGTTTTGGGGCGTGTTTTCGGGTGCGACGGTCGGAGGACCGTACGAACCGCAATTTTCCGTGTACATAACTGCAACCGTAATCGGCTACATATCTGCAGTGCTTGTCAACTATTTGCTGTCGTCTGTATTTGTGTTTAAGTACGGAAACGTGGGCAAAAACAAGTACGGATTTATTAAATTTTTAATTTTTTCCGGTATCGGATTGGGCTTAACATCGCTTGGCAGCTGGATCGGCTACGACCTAATCGGCGGCAACATATGGGTTGTTAAGCTTATTGTACAATTTATAGTGTTTATTTATAACTTTGTCACCCGCCGAAAGTTTATATTTAACGTAAACTTGATACGTGACGATGAAAATACTATAAACTTATAAATACATATTTTTTCAACAAAAAATCGCGCTCAATGAGCGCGATTTAAATTTTATTTATAATCATCTTGCCATCTGCTTTATGTCATACTCAAGCTTTTTATATACGTCCAATGCGGATTTGTTGGATTTAAAGAAGTATGCAACGGCATATTTTACGCCCAAAAAAGCAGAAATCATGTTTTCGTAGTCGTTGTTTTCTATCGCGCGCGTCAGACCGTTGAGACATGCCATGTATTCCGCCCGCTCAATAGCGCCGGTGATATTTTTTTCGGCAATATCGGTGAGCGCGGCTATGCAGTCCAAAGAGTCAGTTTTCAAGTCGGATTTAATTCTGCCGTTGACTTCCTCATATGCGTCTTTTAATTCCACCTTCAGCGAAATATCCTGCCAAGAAACAGGCTGACCGAACAGACTGCTGCAATACGTCCTAAACGGCGTTATAACCTCCAAACAGAAGCGCGCATACGATTCATTTATCATGGGACTGTAAAAATACGCTTCCAAAAAGTTTTTTAGCTCAATCTTGCCGCTGTCTATGTCCAACAACAAGCGGAACACAAGCGCTATCGCCTTTTTGGGATCGGTCGGCAAAACAAACGTTCCGTTAATTAAACAGGCGTTGAATGTTTTGTTGTAATCAAACCCGTAAAGCGATGAAGCAAACATGGTGTAGAGCTGTTTATTATCCGCAATAGACTTAAGCAGCGCCGTGATTTTGCTTTCCGCAAGCACATATTTACAATTTTTCAAATAATCGCACGCAGACAAAAACTCGCCGAGTCCGTCCGACTTCATGCTTTCCAAATAGTTACGACGCATAAACGCCCCTATTGATTTTTATTATGTAATCTAAACCGATTACTTAGCGATGAATTTGCCTATATCCTTAAGCAGCTCGTCGCAGTTGTCGTTGTAGATTTCGCAGACGATTGGCTTGCCGAGATCGAGCGAGAAAATGCCCAAAAGCGACTTAGCATCCACAACATATCTGCCGCTGTGCAGATCGACTTCGTAAGGATATGCGGAAACTGCGTTGACAAATTCTTTTACGCTATCCATGGTGGGAAAATAAACATTAACAGCTTTCATAAGATCCTCCTAACGGATATTTTGTTATTTTAATTCTAACACAAGTATTTATATTTTGCAATATTTTTAACAATAGATTTCACAAACCTTGTCGAATTGTTAATTAATAGGTTATTACGCCTTAACAAATGATATATTCGTCTTTTTTGACGGCGGAATTAAGCTCTTTAAGCTTTTCCTCATAACCCTTTCTACCTATCATGGCGAATGTGGCTTTTTTGCCCTCTTCCACTCCGGGCTGGTTGAAAGTATCTATGTTAAGATACGCACCGGCAAACGCCGTTTGATACATAAAATACATCAACAGCTCGCCCACCGTTTCGGCATTAACTTCGGGAAGAAGTATGGTAAAGTTGGACCTGCCCGCTTTGGTGAGCGCGAACTCCGTGGACTTACGTTCTGCGGTAATCAGCTCGTTAAGCGTATGGCCTTTAAGGAAGTCACCCACGTCTGCGCTGTCGTTAGGGATATCCACCGTAGCGCCGTACTGCTCAACCCCGATAAACGTGACAACCTTGTCATAAGGTCCCTCTGTATAAAGCTGAACCTGGCTGTGCTGATCGGTAACACCCAAAGATTTTGCGGGTGTCTGTCCGTAGTTAACCGTCTTTCCGGCTTTGTCAACCGCTTTTCCGAGCGATTCCGCCCAGATCTGGCAGTAAAAGTCCGCCATTGTTCTAAGCCCGTCGGCATAGGGCATCATTACGGAAATGTTTTTGCCGGCCTGCATTGACTTAACCTGCAAAAACGCGGTCATAAGCGCGGGATTTTTGTAGACATCCTTGTTTTCGCACGCCTTGCGCATTGCACGCGCGCCGGCAAGCATGCTCTTTATATCCAAGCCCATAACGGCAAACGGCACAAGTCCGACGTTGGAAAGAACCGAAAATCTGCCGCCCACACCGGAAGGAATACCGAAAATCTTAAAGCCTTCCTTTTTGGCAACGTTATACAGCGAGCCCTTTCCGTCTGTTGTGGTTACAAAAATATGCTCTTTTGCCGCGGTCTCGCCCAACGCCTTTTTAAGCATGTTATACAAAATGATAAACTGGCTTAGCGTTTCACTTGTTTCGCCGGATTTGGTAATTACGTTAAAATACGATGTTTTAATATCGATTACGTCAAGGAGCGACGCCATACGTTCGGGATCCACGTTGTCCTCTACGTAAATCTTGGGCGCCTTGCGCATCTCCTTGGGCAACTCGTTGTGGTGCAAATGCAAAAGTGCGTTAAATACGCAGATGGGACCGAGCGCAGAGCCGCCGATGCCAAGCACGACAAAGCTTGTCGCCTTGTCACGAATGGACTTTCCGAATGCGCAAAGCTCATCCACCGTCGCATCGGAAATCATAGGCGTTTCCGTCCACTCCTGCCAGCCTTTGCCGCTGTTTGCGATAACCTCGGTAAAAGCGCTTTGGTGCGCGGTCATGGCGCCGTCAATTTCGGATTTTTTAATGCCGTGTGCGCCGATTGCGCAGTCCATCATGTTGTTGTAATCGAATTTCAGCTTCATAAAATTTTCTCCTTTTACACAAAAGTATTATATCATTTATATATAATAAAATCAAGCGTTAATACAAAACTTTCAATATAAAAAAGTGCCCGAAATATGGCACTTTTTTATCTTTACACAACAGTTTCTATAAGCCCGTAGTTTCCGTCGTTGCGAACGTACAACACGTTTATGGAATTAGTGGACTTGTTGAGAAAAACGTAAAAATTGTGTCCGACAAGCTCCAATTCCTCTATTGCGTCGTCAATAGACATGGGAATAAGCGTGTAGCATTTGGACCTGACAACCGCTTTTTCTTGCGGCTCGTCGTCGACAACCTCCTCCGGCATAGAAAAATCTTTGCCGCGGAACTTTTTAGATTTGCTTTCCAGTTTTTTATGGTGACGGATAATCTGCTTTTCCAGCTTAGGCAAGGCAAGGTCTATGTTGTTGTACATATTGTCGCTTGTCACCTCGGCGCGGAGGACGGCGCTGTCCAAAAGAATGGTTAGCTCCAGCGTGTACAGGTCGTCAGTGCTTCTGGTATTGCCCTTTTTAAGAGCTATTTTAATGCGCGTGTCGTCGGAAAAAAACTTGTCCAGCTTTTGCACTTTTTTGTCGATAATCGACTTTAGCTTATCGCCGGCTTCGTAGTTTTTGCAAAGATATTCTATTGTCATATTAACCCTCCTATTTTATGGTTATATTTTATCATAAATGCGGTGTATTGTAAATGCCTTTTTAAAAATTTATTCTATCACAATCCTATCACCGACAAGGCCTACGCGTACGGCGCTGTTGTCGCGCACTCTACCGTTTATAATCGCCTCGGCAATCTCGTCTTCAACGTTCTGCTCTATGACGCGCCTTAACGGCCTTGCGCCGTATTCGGAGTCGTAGCCTTTTTCTATCAGCCAATTAAGCGCCTCGGGCGTTACGGTAAGCGTGATATTCCTTTCTTTTAACGATTTTTCCACTTTTTTCAGCATAATTTCGGCTATGCGCGCGACGTCGTCCTTTGTCAGCTTGTCAAACACGCAAATTACGTCTATTCGGTTTAAGAATTCGGGACGGAACATTCTTTTAAGCGCGTTCATGTACGCCTCGTCGCGCGCCGCGTCCTCCTTTCTGCCAGCCGCGCTAAAGCCTATTTCGCGTTTTGCCGCCGCCTCGGTTGCGCCGACGTTGCTTGTCATTATTATTATGGTGTTTTTAAACGACACGGTCCGACCCTGCGAATCGGTCAGTCTGCCGTCGTCCAAAATCTGAAGCAGCGCGTTAAACACGTCCGGATGCGCCTTTTCTATCTCGTCAAACAGCACTACGGAATACGGATGCCGCCGCACCCTTTCGGTAAGCTGTCCGCCGTCGTCAAAGCCCACGTACCCGGGAGGCGCGCCAATCAGCTTGGACACGGAATGCGCTTCCATAAATTCGCTCATATCAAGACGAATAATGGAATTTTCGTTATCAAACATCGCCTCGGCAAGAGCCTTGGTAAGCTCAGTTTTGCCCACACCGGTAGGTCCGAGGAATATGAACGAGCCGATGGGTCTGTTGTCGCTCTTTAGTCCGGCGCGCGCCCTACGTATAGCCTTGGCTACAGCCTCTACAGCGCGGTTTTGCCCTATTACGCGCTTATGGAGCAGAGACTCCAAGTTTTGCAGCCTTGTCGTTTCCGTTTCCGTAAGCTTGCTGACCGGGATTTTTGTCCAGCGCGATACAACGTCCGCAATATCTTCCGCCGAAATAGTTTTTACCGTCCGCTCCTGCTGTGCGGAATTATGCAATGACAGCTGCTTTATGTTGTTTTCCAGTTCCTCGGCCTTGCGCTTGCAGGCGTCCGCCGTGGTGTAATCCTGCCTGTCCGCGGCCTCTTTCATCTTCTTTTTATATTCTTCTAGTTCCGCAGTCAAATGCGTCAAATCTGCAGGCGCGGAGCTCATGCCCACCTTGGCACAGCTCATAGCCTCGTCAATGAGGTCTATCGCCTTATCGGGCAAAAATCTGTCCGCAATATACTTGTCGGAAAGCTTTGCCGCGGCGACTATTGCCTCGTCGGACAGCTTAACCTTGTGGAAGTTCTCATAATTGCTGCGCAGACCTTTTAGTATCTCTATCGTCTGTTCGACTGTGGGCGGTTCCACTATAATCGGCTGAAATCTACGTTCCATTGCCTTGTCCGCTTCTATATATTTGCGGTATTCGTCCGTAGTTGTTGCGCCTATAGTCTGCATTTCGCCGCGCGCGAGATAGGGTTTAAGTATATCGGCAGGCGTAACCTCGCCGTCCTTGGACCCCGCCTGCATGAGCGTATGCAACTCGTCGATAAACACTATTATGTTGCCGCTGTTTATTATAAGATCTATTGCGGATTTAAGCTTTTCCTCCAGCTGTCCGCGATACTTGGTGCCAGCCATCAGCGAGCCGATATTAAGCGAAAAAATTATGTTGTTTTGCAGTTGGCGCGGAACCTTGCCGTCCACTATCGCCTTTGCAAGCCCGTCTATAATCGCGCTTTTTCCTACGCCCGGCTCACCTATCAGCACGGGATTGTTTTTGGTCTTGCGGCACAATATTTCTATCAACCGCGACACCTCTTGTTCCCTGCCGATAACCGGATCAAGCTTGTTTTGCTTGGCCTTTGCCGTCACGTCCACACCAAGATCGGCAAGCAGCGGCGGCAATACGCTTGCATTGTTATTTTTTATTTCGCCTTGCGAAGGAGAATCGTTTACGGGAGAATAGAATCCGGTAAAATGCGTGGGAATTCCGAACAAGCCGCTTACAAACATAGGATTGTCCGGTCTTTGCGCGCTCGACCCTTGCAAATGCTTGAATATTGCCAAACGGTATTTTACGCTGTTAATATTGTATAACCTGTATAATGCGTCTACGGCAACGCAGCCCTGATCCTCGAGAATAGCCATCATAAGATGATCGGGCGAAATCTGCGACGCGCCCAATTGCGCCGCTATGCCGTACGCCTCAAACGGAATAGATTCACTAATGCGCGAAGAATCCTGCGGCTCCACTTCGCCACTGACCGAGGCCTCCGCCTCGAACATAGAAATCAAGCCCTCGGGGTTGTGGTGGTTGGCAAGAAAGAGCTTTGTCGCATAACAATCCACCTTAAGTATGCCGTACAAAAGGTGCTCTGTTCCCGCAAACTCGTTATTAAACTGCTTAGCTGTTTTTCGTGCAATCTCATACGCCATGCACGCATTTGCATCCATTGAATAATCCATATTATCTGCTCCTTATATTATTTTTTTACAAAAAGATGTGAGTGATTTGCCTATATGCCGTGCGCGCAATACGTCGCGCTCATCGGCGCTCATATCAAGCCCACCCGATTTTTGCATATTGGCAGGCTGACAGTCAACTATAAGTTTTTGGAATGCATTTACGTCCGAAATCTCTATATACTTATAAAATGCACCCAAGCGAATTAGCGCAAGATACTTCATTGCCTCCTCGGTGGAAAGTCGATACGCATTGACGGCTATTCCCCAGGCACGGCAAATTCTGTCCTTTAGCTCGTCTTCGTCACGCAGTAATAGCTGACGCGCCCTAAGCTCGGCCTCGACAAGATGATTAATCGCACCCTTCACCGAATCTATTATGTCAGATTCCTTTAACCCGAGAGAGCGCTGATTGCTTACTTGATACAAATATCCTTCCGCATTACTGCCCTCGCCGTACACGCCGCGAACCGTCATGTTAAGCCGACCCACGTAGTTGATAGAGCTTTCTATCATGTTAAGAATAGTGAGCGCCGGCAAAAACATCATAACCGAGGCGCGCATACCTGTGCCGAGGTTTGTCGCGCAGGAAGTCAAGTATCCGAATCTGCCGTCAAACGCAAAATTCAAGCTCTTTCCAAGTACGTCGTCTATGCGGTTAACCCTGTCAAACGCCTGATCTAGCGACAGTCCGGGCAAAATCACCTGTTCGCGTATGTGATCCTCTTCGTTGACCATTACGGACACGTTTTCGTCCGAGCTGATAAGAACTGCGCCGAACGGGCATTCTTCCAGCAAATCCGGGCTTATTAGGTGTTTTTCCTGCAGAATAGTACCTTCAAGCTTGGAGATACCCTTCATGTCATAGCGGTTAAACCTATCCAACGGAGACAGTGCGCTTTGCACATTGTCAATGATCTTTCGCGCCGGGCCCTCGCTTAGCTTATGCGGAAACGGCAAACCGGCGATATTTCTTGCAAGGCGCAGACGGGTGGAAACAATGATATTATCAAAAACGTTCATCGGTTATCCTCCTGTTTTTTTGCAAGCAATTTCTTAAGCCGTTCGCCAAGCTCTACTGCTCTGTTGTAGTCTCCGCTGTCCATTGCGGCCTGCATCTCGGTCTTTAATGTGTTTTCGTCCGTGTCGTCAATCTGCCCGTACGGCGTCTTGCCTATGTGCCTATCCGATTGCTGCAGTTTTTTTACCGTCTGCACCACAAGCGGCTCAAACGCCTTGTAGCACTTGGGGCAACCGACAAACCCGGTCTTTAAAAATTCCTCGCTTGTGGTTTTGCACTCCGGGCAGATAATCGTGCGCTGCGTGGGCGTACCGAACAAACTGCCAAAGCTGTTAATCAGCCCCATCGGAGATCCGACAAGCTTGTTGAGCATATTAAAGCTGCCCATATCCATATCGGGACGAAAGTTTTTTGCGCACTCACTGCACAAAAACATCTTTTCTACGTGATCGTTGCGCCTTACTACCACCTCTGTGGTGGCGTCGCGCAATCCGCAATTAGTACACTTCATAATTATTCTCCGTCATCGTGGGATTTAAGCGTGGAGAGCAACACACATTTTAGTATGGAACCGCGAAGTTTGTTTTTTGCGACGGTAGGCGCGAGCAGCGCTTTGTCGGAAATCGCCGCCTTTATAAGCTGCGCCTCGTTTTCGGTAAATATGCCGTCCACGGTGAGCCGCTCCAATATCTGACAGGCCTTGCCGTAATCGATACCCTCGGACAAAGTCTGATCTATATAGTTAGCAAGTACGTCGTCTATATTTTGATTTACACGTATCAATGTAATATATCCGCCACCGCCCCGCCTGCTCTCGGTCATGTATCCGCGCTCGGGCGTAAAACGCGTCGCCAGTACGTAATTTATCTGACTGGGCGCAACGGCAAAATACGCGGCAAGCTCATTACGGTTAAAATTGACCGACAGCTCGTCGCCGAGCGTATCCAGCAAAAACTTTTCTATTATGTCGCTGACATTCATACCGCGCCTCCTTATAGAATTAGTTTGACCAAGGTCAAAGGTCAAAGTTAGTCAAACTTTCTGATGTGAGTATATAACATAAAATAGCCTATGTCAAGTGTTTTTATAAAATTCTTTAAAAAATTTTTAACAAAAAAGGCGCGGAATATCCGCGCCGAAATTAATTATACTTACGGTTGCATGGACCCCAGCAAATCCAAAGCATCTTGAACTTCCTTTGCTGCGTCTATAACGGCTACGGCTGAAATCAACACGTAGAAGAACGCTATAATGCCCAAGGCCAAACATATTATATCGCCTACGGAATGCTTTTTGCCGTCTATGGGGTGTGCGCAAACTACAAACTTAACAATTGCAACTGCCAAAAATGCAATAGAGCATATTATAGCAAAAACCGCCAACGTTATGCTAAACCCGGTAGAAAGTGTAACCACGCTGCCCGACAACTGAATAAGAGCGACAGTCACAACGCCGAGTATAACGTACAGGGCCATAGCGTAATTTTTAAACCACCCTGTTACATTAAGCGTGCTTTTAGGCTGCTTTTCTGTTGGCGTGACAGGCGCTTCACTCTGCTCATACGCCTCTTGAACCGGCTCTGCCGGAATGTCGTCGTCCGGCGCGGCGGACACAGGATATTTCACTCCGCATTTGGAGCAAAACACCGCATATTCGGGCAATTCAGCCCCGCACTTTTTGCAATACGGCATAATATTTTCCTCTCATTAAATAAATTTTATAATTTTTCGGGATCGAATTTTTCTATTTCAACCCCCGCTTCCGAAAAAAGCTCCAACGAAAAATCATCCGGATACCCGTGTTGGTATACGACGCGCTTGATACCGCTGTTGATTATCATTTTTGTGCAGATTGCGCAGGGTTGATGTGTGCAGTACAACGTTGCGCCGTCTATGCAAATACCCATCTTTGCCGCCTGAATAATAGCGTTCTGCTCGGCGTGCGTGGCATAGCAAAGTTCGTGCCGCGTGCCTGACGGAATATTCATCTGCCTGCGCAGGCAAAATCCCTTTTCCTTACAGCTTTTTATACCGGAGCTTGCGCCGTTGTAACCGGTAGTCATTATGCGTTTGTTTTTTGCGATAACCGCGCCGATCTGTCTATTCTCCTGATAGCAGCTAGACCACGTAGCAACCGTATGCGCAATCTCCATAAAGCGCGCGTCCCATTTGTCCATAGTAACTTCCCTTTTGTATTATTAATACGGGTCCGATTAAATCATCTCACCCATGACTCGGCATATTATATCACAAAAAATCGAAGTATGCAATATTTTTTGGATTTTTATATTTGGTTTTATCAAATTTCTATTCTGCTGTAAAATTCATTAACTTTTTTATACAGAACAAAATCAACCACGGCAAATATGACGAGTACAGAATAAATCAAAGCCCAAAACACCGCATTGATAACAGCCGATTGCAACTCGACAAAAAATAAAGCGGTAGATACAAAAATAGATATAAGTCCGCCTGTCATCATAATCATCTGTCCGCCGAACACATGCATGTTGTGCTTGATTGCCTGCATGGGATCCGTCCATTTAAGACTGGGCGCTTTCAGATCCCACAGAACGCCGAATATGATAAACACCACCGATATCGGCACAAGCGAAAAGAAAGAAAGGAACATGCATGCTAAATCAAAGTTCATCGCGTTTATTATGACAACAGATACTATTGTTACAGGCACGGCAAGCATCGTCCACGCGGCAACCTTTGCCTTGACAACGGTCTCTATATCCACCGGCAGCACCTTTAGCGACGCAAACGCCGTCCCCTCTCGCGAAAACGTTGTGCTTGCGCCGTTTCCGACCGTAGATAAAATTGCACACAGCGTGCAGAACGGAATAATCCGCAAATAATTGTTTATGTATTCCATATCCTCGCCGACAACGATCGAGCTTTTAGTCATCAAGCTTAAAATTATAGACATAACTACTGGCAGAAGCAATACGACATAGCACTGAAACGCAACCTGCGTAGTGCGAAGAGAGCTTATATATTCGCGCTTTATAAGCGCGCGCATGCTTGTTGTTGACTTAAACTCTCCCACCTTTGCTTTGGAATTGTCGGTCTGGTTGTTTGCCTTTGCCGACTGCGCGTACATGAGCTTTGCCAAAAACCAAATAATCACAAGCAGCGCAGCGGAAATACCGACAAAGACACCCGCCGCCACAACGGTTGACGCGCCCATATTCAGCCCGTACATAGATATACCGCACACAGCATTAGCAAGTACAGTGTAAGGATACAGCGCATATTCCACGGCTTTCATGGCGTTTAACATTGCCGTCATGGATTCGGCAGTGAGCTCGCTTGACGACGACAAATATATAAAATAGATATACGCCGAAAAAAACAGCCCGAAAAGCAGCATATAGAACACGAGCGAAATAACGTTTCTGTTTTTCAGCTTGCTCGCAATCAGCATTACCGGAACGGCAACAATAGCAGCCACCACAAGCGGAAAAACCGGAACAATCAATAACGTAAGTATTGTTATTATATAATACCAAACCCACATTTTGGCGACAATGCCTAAAACCATGAGCACAGGAAAAGCTATTGCCAAAACAATTGCTGCCTCGCACAGATATACGTAGGAAAGCTTTGCAAAAAACACCGTTGAAGGCTTTACCGGCAGCATTGAATAAAAATCTGTATCCTTAGATAGATATAGCATCGAAATAAGGTGGATTATGCCAAAGAACAACACGACAACCGCAGAGCTCATCAACACAAAAAAGTAAAACTTTTGCACAATAACGGTAAACTGCAAAAAAACATCTTTAAGCAAAACTATGACGCTTACGGCAAACGCCACCACCATAAGATAAACAAGTCCGAAAAGAAGAAAAAAAGCTAATTTTTTTCCCTTGGAATTGCTCTCGCTAAACCTGAATTTGTTTTTGAAAAGAGCCTTTAATATGATTATGTAATTATTCATGAGTTTCCCCTGCAACCGAAAGGAAAATCTCCTCAAGGCTTTCGTCGCCCTTTGCGCGCTTGATTTCGTCCATGTCGCCGCAAAGCATCAGCTTGCCCTTGCCTATTATCGCCACACGGTCGCAAATCTTTTCCGCAACGTCCAAAACATGCGTGGAAAAGAATACCGTTTTTCCCTCTGCCTTGTGCTTTTTCATCAACTCTTTTAGCGCAAACGAGGACTGCGGATCAAGCCCCATCATGGGCTCGTCCAATATCCACAGGTCGGGACTGTGAATAAGCGATCCGATTATGGCGATTTTCTGTTTCATACCGTGCGAATAACCGCTTATGCGCTTATCAAAGGCGTCCTTTAAAGAGAAGAGTTCCAAAAGCTCTGCGGTAACAGACTCACGACGGGACTTTTCCACGCCGTAAATATCGCCCAAAAAGTCTATATACTCCCTGCCTGTATATTTATCGAATATAATCGGCGAATCGGGCACAAATCCGAAATTTCGCTTTGCTTCAATTGCGTCAAATGTTATGTCGTGTCCACAGACCTTGATACTGCCCGATTTTACAGGTAGAATGCCAGTCACCATCTTTAAAGTGGTGGTTTTGCCTGCGCCGTTGGCGCCCAAAAAGCCGAAGATTTCCCCTCGCTTAAGCGAAAAGGAAAGATCGTCCACCGCCCTTACGCTGCCGTTGGCATACGACATCGATACATGATCTATGTCCAAAATAGGCGCAGAAGAATTAGATATAACATCTTTTTCCTGCATGTTTCACCTCCGCATGCTACTACAATGATTTTACCATACAAAATCAATGTAAGCAATGAGATTTTCCGGCAGATATTACAGAAAATATGTAAAAAATACAGATTACTTACGTTTGTTACGCCTTATTGCGTCCAAAAACAGTTTAATCTTTTGCTCGTTGGGGTTATCCTGCGGAATATAAAATCTATCTCCCTGCAGGCTTTTAGGCAGATACTGTTGTGTTATATATGCAGGCGAATCATGCGGGTAGATATATTCCGCGTCGCTGTCGTTCGGCGTTTTGTTATTCTTCAGATAATCGGGTACGACGTCGTCCGCGTGCTCTTTTACAGCCCTTTGCGCCGCAGCTTTTGCAAGATATACGGAATTGGATTTTGGCGCGGTGGTCACTTTGATTATAGCGTGCGCAAGCGAGAGATAGCCTTCCGGCACACCGATATGCTCGTATGCGGTAAGCGCGGACACAACCACGCTCAGCGCCGAGGAGTCCGCCATTCCCACGTCCTCGCTGGCGTGCGCCATCATTCTGCGGAACATCAAAAGCGGATCGCAACCTGCCTCGATAAGTCTAAACGCCCAGTACAGCGCCGCGTCCGGATCGCATCCGCGCAGGGACTTACAAAACGCGGATAGCATATCGTAATACATGCTGTCGTCAATAGAAAGCACGCGTTGCTGCGTAGATTCTCGCGCCACGTCTTTGTCTATAATTATCTTTCCGCCTTCCGATGGCGGAGTTGTTATGACTGCAAGTTCAAGTGCGTTATATGCGTTGCGCAGGTCCCCGTTTGCCGCCCAAGCAAAGTGACGGTATGCCTCGTCCTGCACTTCCAGACAGTACTCGCCCAATCCCGTAGGCGCTTCGACTGCGCGCTTCAACCCGAGAATAATCTCCTCGTCGGTGAGCGGCTTAAGCTGAAACACGCGGCATCTCGACACTATGGCGCGTGTCATAGACACAAACGGATTTTCGGTAGTCGAACCTATAAATATAATACTGCCCGTCTCGATAGCCGAAAGCACGCAGTCCGACTGCGCCTTATTCCATCGGTGGCACTCATCCAAAAGAAGATATGTGCGCTTGCCGTATATGCGAAGCCGCTCCGTTGCCTCGTCAATTACCCGTTTTGCGTCGCCAACACCGGACGACACCGCATTAAGCTTTACAAATTCGCTCTTAGTGGAGGCGGCTATTATGCCGGCAAGCGTGGTTTTGCCCGTGCCGGGCGGACCGAAAAATATGCAGCTGCCAAGCCTGTCCGCCTGTATCGCGCGAAGAAGCAACGATCCACTGTGCAATAAGTGTGTTTGCCCGATAAATTCGCCAAGCGTCTTAGGGCGCATGCGCTCGGCAAGTGGCGCCGCTTTTTGTTTATTGTCAGACAAATCAAATAAATCCATAAAAACATTATATCATGCGCACCGCATATAATCAAGTATTTTATGCTTTTACATACTGCCGTCACGATAGAAAACAATATCGTCATTGATATTGCGTATATTCACACTGCCCACCGGATATACAATTCTTTTTATGCGCATCTTCCAACTGCCGACATAAGCGGTATCTTCAACGGTTACATGCACGTCCTTGCTTTTTCCGTAAATATCAAAAGCAATTTTGGGCGTATTTAGCGCGGTGTGCGGATTGATTTTCAGCGTTTTTCCTCTGAATTTAACGCCAAAAAGCTTTTCCGTAACGGTAACAAAGTACACGGCGGCAGCCACGCCGTCGCAAAAATAATCGAAGTCCCCGTTTGTCCGCTTTCCGTAATGGAGTACCCTTTCAATTGGATTGTTGAATTTGATAATGTTATAAGCCTTTTCGTTTAAACCGAGATCAAACAAAAGCTCGGCGCACATAAACGCGTCGGCTATAGAAGAGAAAGAGAAAAAAGTATTAGCAGTCAATCGCCCGACTTGCGCCGAATACTTATTGACCACGTCGGCAAGGCGTTGTTTATATAAGCCTGCAAAGTCATTTTTTCTTATCTTATCTTCAAAAAATCTCAGTACATATAAAAGACTTTTATATTGTCGTAAATTTTGTACGATGTTTGTTTTATTCGGCAACGGGTGTGAAAGAAGATACCCGACAGCACGTACAAGATGATTATAAACAGTGTCCTTTATTGCTTTTCCGCGAGCGTAATTGAACGGCAAATAATCAGCAAAAATTCTGTCGTCCCCTGTAAAACGGACATATTCTATTATGCTGTGAACAGCCTGCAAACAGTCGGAATAATCAGTGCCGATCTGCCCGTCCTGCTTTTGCGCGCCGATAATTTCGTAAATCCGTTTTTTAACCGCCGACGGAACGACATACTTTGCCGCGTCCCAAAGAAAACACTCGTCATAAAGCTTCATTGCTTTACGCGAAGCAAACGCACTGTAAGCGCGGTACAACGCTTGTCTATAAGATATATTCAAAATGTTATCGTCCGTTTTGGGCATTATTCGTCCCAATCTACCGAAAAAGCTTTTAACGCCGCAAAATATATCGTCTACTGCGCTTAGATTATTTATTTGCGACACACGATCCTCGCACCCAAGGCAAAACACAACTCTTGCCGTCTCGTTTGACTCAACCGTCTTACACACCGATGCAGTTGGTGCGGGAGTGCAGCCTCCTGTGCGAAATCCGCTTGCTCTGTCTATTTTGCCGTATACAAAGTAACCTTCCCGATAAGGTGTATACTCCGCTTGCTCATTCAGCGCACGCAATAGCAATCGAGATTTCCTTTTTTCGGCAACTACGCCGTTTTCGGTAATTTGAGTTTCCGCGTTGCTGAAAAGAGCGGAAAACATAATATCAAACCTTCTCTTTATATCGGTTGTATTATGCAGTGCAACCTCTATAAAAATGGCTTGATTGTTTTTTGACGCAAAGCACCGCTGTATGCAAACAGCACCGTTGTACGCGCAAGTGTATTCTGTATAACCGTGATAATGATCTGCTCTGTTTATTCCGTTTCCGATCGGTTTAACCGTAGGCGACCATAACACACCGTCCTCGCCCACCGCGACAAACGCACGCGGAAAAAAAGTTCTGTCTTGCGGCGCTGTCTCGCATTCGCCAATTGATATAGTTTGTATTCCGTATTGGTTTAACGTCATATAATCAAGCGTATTATTTATAGAATTAGGCGCATCGTTTTCGACGGATATACAATCTTCGGTTACTCCGCCAAACGGCAAAGAACATACATATTTTTTTTCAGGCAAAGCAGGCGGCACAAATCTCGGGCGTTTTGTCTCTTTTCGGCAAGCGCTTTGTGTGCGCTGCGTATCCGGCAATTTTCCCGTTTTGTCAAGCTCGCAAAAAACCGTCGCGCCCTCGGACGCTCGAAAAAAATACAACGGGTCGGATATATATTCTATCATATTTTCCGCTTGTACTCTTGACGCATATACAACAGTCATGTACGTTGTCACTTTGGAAAACCGCGCGAGATGGAGCGTTTTTTTGCCGATAAGCGCGGGCTCCGTATCACCGTGCGACAATGCCCCTGTTTTACAATAGCAATCCAAATCCCCTCCGTATTGCCCACCAAACAGCGACAGCGCAAAAGGATTATCGCATAAAGCAATTGCACCACCGCGAATGTCTTCCGTATGGCATGTCTCTTTCGGAAAATTGCGCACAACGGCGCCCGTCAAATTTACCGACCTATCTTCGTCGCTCCGATTGATAACGGAAAGTCTAATCAATACAGTAGGCGTGCAGTCAATAGGAACAATAATCTCGGCACAAAGCTCCACTCCGTCCGTACATACTCGGTATGTCGCGCGGTGACGTTCGATTACTCCGTCACACTGCGATAGGCTTGTCTCTGTTCCGTCAGATTGTATTCCGATATATAGGCTATCGATAGTCGAATTACATTTAATCTTTATTTCGCCGCGGTTGTCGCACATAAGCTTTATATCCGCGCCGTGTATTGCGCTTTCTAAATACTGCGGCTCGCTGCCGAAATATGCCGTTTCGCTAAGCAATAACCTGTTTCTAACGTTAATATCCCGCTTTTTACGGTAAAACATTTTTCGCATTATTTTTTCTGTAGTAAAAAACAATGCGCCGCTTGCAGGTGAAAACAAGAGCACGGGAACGCGCATAACCCCGTATGTGATTACGGCAGCAACGGAAAAAAGCGCCACGTACTTTGGCGTGGCGAAAATGCAGGTAAACACCGCATACAGTGCAATCAACGAAGGAAATACAATATTAAAAACTTTTGCGTAACGTTTGCCCTGTTCGTGGCGCGCTTCAACATATATGTCGCTGCTGCAACTATCTATTACTTCAATCGACCGCAAAACGGAATTAACCGCCAAATACACTTGCGAAAGCAATCTACGGCGACGCATGTCAGCAGACGCTATATCCACATCGTTATATTCAAAAAGTCTGTCTATCGCATTTTTCTCACCGTCTGTGCAACCATGCTTCAAACCGCAGACATAATCGTCAGAAAAAAGATAGTCCAAATCCACTATGCCGTTTTTCCCGTCATTAGCGCCCTTATCGAATATATCGGCACGCGACACCGCGTCCAAGGCGGCGCCGCACAAATACCCTATCAAACACAGCTTTAACATTCCGCACAAAATTTTACGTTCCGGCACGGAAAGCTTTGCATTTTCTTCAAACGCCGATATTGCAGAAAGCAGCATATCACTTGTAAGCTCTAATCCGCTGTTTTTTACCAGTTCGTCGCAAAACAAAAAAATACGCGGATACTTTCCCACATGTCCGCAGTAAAAAGAATTGCGCGCCGCCTTTTTAGCGTCAGTAAACGCGCGAAGCAACACGTCACTCCCGTTGTATACCGAGTATTGCCAGTCATCGGCAAATTCCGTACACACACGACGCTTACATACGTCTATGATTTTGCGTAACTTGATATTGCCGATGCCAACGCCCAATCCATGCTCGGTGACAGCGCACCGTTTACCGAGCGCATGGATCTTGCGTAAAAGTGCATTTTGCGTAATGCGCTCAAAGCGATTATACTTAGGCACAGCGGCAGGCGCGGCAAATCGGACCAAAAGCACAACCGCCGCAAATATAGAAAATATTATAAATGCCGTACGCATGGAAAAAATTATTGACCGTACGTAATATTATAATACCGCTGTCAATCACCTCTTTTTTGCACAAAAAAAATCGGCGGAATCTCCGCCGACTTATTTAGCAGTAAATTATTTTTCCTTAATCTTAGCGGCCTTGCCCGAAAGATTGCGAAGATAATAGAGCTTTGCTCTGCGAACGCGCCCGTGTTTGATTACAACAATGTCGGTAATGCGCGGAGAATGCAGCGGGAACGTACGCTCGATACCTACGCCAAAGGAAACGCGGCGCACGGTAAAGGACTCTCTGACAGAGCCGTTCTTTTTGGCAATAACAATCCCTTCAAACGCCTGAATACGCTCGCGGTTACCCTCTTTAACCTTGACGGAAACGCGCACGGTGTCGCCTACGTTAAACTGCGGAACGTTTTCCTTCATATACTCTTTTTCGATCTCGGCTATGATGTTGCTCATAGTGTACCTCCTATGTCGTTAAAAAACTCCGCACAACTAAAAAACGCGTTTTGCGAAGTGACATTTAATATTGCTTATAAATTATAACATACCTCTATGATATAATCAAGCGAATTTAACACATTTTTACGGAATTTTTTATAAAATTTGTTAAGACTTTTTGTTGCGTTTCGCCTTTTCCTCTACTGTGCGGTTCTTAAGCTGTCCGCATGCTCCGGCTACGTCAGAGCCCATAGACCGCCTGACAGACGCCGAAACGCCGGCAGAGTTAAGCATATCGCAAAAGGCATAGGCGCGTTTTTTTGTAGGCGGCATATAGCTGCAATTGTCGGTAGGATTTAGAGGAATCAAATTCACATGACAGCACAATCCCTTCAGCAGATTTTTTATATCCGCAACATCGGCCTTGGTGTCGTTAAAGCCGTCTATAAGAATGTATTCCAGTATCACCCTGCGCCCGGTTTTGTCAAAGTATGTCTTTAGCGCGTCCACAAGTTCGTCTACGCTATACTTTTCCGCCACTTTCATTATGGTTTTTCGTTTGGCGTCTGTCGCCGCATGGAGAGAAAGCGACAGAGTGCATGATATCCCATCATCGGGTAACTGCACGATCTTGTCCGGAAGTCCGCAGGTGGACACAGATATAGACCGCATGCCGATATTCAGTCCGTCCGCCGAGTTGACAAGCTTAATAAACTTGACGGTGTTGTCGTAGTTTGCAAGCGGCTCCCCACTGCCCATCATCACTATTTTATTGACGCCGCCGTTATCCCTTTTTTCTCGCGCAATGTGCAGCACTTGCGAAAGAATCTCGCCTGCCGAAAGGTTGCGCACCAATCCGTGCTTGCCCGATGCGCAAAATACACAGCCCATGCCGCAGCCGACTTGGGCCGAGACGCACACGCTGTTTCCGTAATCATGCGGAAGGTAAACAGACTCTATCAAATCCTCGTTTAAGGTTTTGAATAAGTATCTTACCGCGCCGTCTGACGAAGTGACGCGCGTTACCTCGGTAAGCGGCCTATCGGAATATTCTTCCTTTAGCTGTGCAATAAAGCTTTTCGGCAGGTCTGTGTACTCGTCAAAGCTGTCATACGCAGCAATATGGCGCATTATCTGCTTTGCTCGGTACTTTGGCTGACCGTATTTTTCGGAAGTAGCAACAAGCTCCTCGATATTCAAATCGCAAAGAGGTCTCACTTTATACCTCGCAAAAACCGCGCGATATAAAATCCGTCGCAGTTATCGGTATCGGGCAAAAGCTTTGTGCTATCAATCATCTTGTAATTATCATGCTCGGCTAAAAAGCGCGTGGCTATTTGTTCGTTTTCCGCCTTTAATATAGAACAAGTGGAATAGCACAGCACGCCACCCGGACGGCAATATTCCGCCGCAGCATTCAATATTTTTGTTTGAAGCTCTGCAAGCTCTGCAATATCATCCGCCTTACGGTTTAAAAGAATATCCGGCTTTGTCTTTAGCGTGCCTGTGCCGCTGCACGGACAATCGGCTATGACAATATCAAACTTGTTAACAAAATCGTTGTTGAGCTGCGTGGCGTCGTTGAGCGCGACAGATATCTTTGCGCCCAGCTTTTTTGCGTAGCCGCGCATCAAATCCAGCTTGTGCGGATATATATCGCAAGCGGTTATATTAAAGTCTCCGAGCTCGCTCAAATATACTGACTTTCCGCCCGGCGCGGCGCAAAGATCAAGGACGTCGCCGTGGCTTATGCTATTTATGTACGCGTTCACCGCGCGAATGGACGACATTGACTGAACGGCATAGGTGCCCGCCTCCAATCTATCCAGTGCGGCACGGTCAACATAGCAACCGTATTCGGTAAACTGACCTTCCCCCACCGCCGATCTGAATTCGGCATCTGTAATCCGTTTTAAGACCGGGCGAATGTGCGTCCTTTGCGGCAAAACAGCGCCAAGTATAGCCGCGGCTTTTACCTCGCCGTAATCGGCAATCACCTGCCGACAAAGCCATTCGGGCGTGTTGTAGGTATAAGAAAATTTTTCGAGCTCGCTTTTGAATTTGGGTGTGTACCCTATTGATTTTTTAAGCACGGCGTTGATAAACCCACTGCACGCGCCGACAGCCTTGGCTAAATCCACTCCGCGGTTGACTGCGGCATAGGACGGCATATCGGCATAGTTGCAGTAGTACATGCCGATTTTAAGTACGACCGTACTGTTTTTGTCCGGGCGTTTTTCGCACAGCTCTGAAATAAGCTTTTCCAATCTAACATTGTTGTCCAACACTCCGTAAAATGCGCTGGTTACAAATGGATGCTGACGAGTGTTTTTAAAGCCTTTAAGCGCGCGCGTAATGGCAGGCGCACAATAGGATCCTTCCACAAACACCATTCTAAGCGCGTTGTAAAGAGCGCGGTCGGCAGACAGCCCGTTATCGTTGGTATTTTTGTTGATGTTTTTACGGTTGGTTTGCACAAACTACTCCGTCCCTGATTTTTTTTCCGCGCAAAAAATCGGCTATTGGCATGGCGCGCTTTGACGGCGCCTGAATAACCTCTACACTGATAGCGCCGTCGCCGCACACAATATTCATTTTGTCCTTTCCGCATATAACCTGGCCGATTGTACCGATGACGCCGCTGCAGACCGTTGCACGGTAAATCTTGTACTGCTCCCCATCAATAAAAGTTTTTGCGCAGGGATTAGGCGACAGTGCGCGAATTTTATTAACTACGCTGTTACAGTCCGCGTAAAAGTCGATTATCTGCTCGGACTTGGAAATGGTTTTGCAGTGCGTGGCTATATTGTCGTCCTGTTTAACAGGCTTAATGGCGTCAAAATTATCCAGCGTTTTTACAAGAAGCTCCGCACCCAGCACGGCAAGCCTGCATGTAAGCTCACCGGCCGTTTCATCTGCGCCTATTTCGGTCGTGACAGTGCTTAAAATATCGCCCGTATCAAGCCCTAACTCCGTGCGCATAATCGTAACGCCGGTGACGCGCTCGCCCGATAAAATAGCCGACTGAATGGGCGATGCGCCGCGGTACTTTGGAAGCAACGACGCATGCACGTTGATTACGCCGTGCTTAAATGCGTGTAGCACCGCGTTATCGAGTATCTGCCCGTACGCCGCAGTCACGGCGATATCTGCGCCGAATTGCTTAAGTGCATCCGCTTCGGCGCGAATTTTAACAGGCTGAAATATCGGTAAGTCCTTGCTTAGCGCCAGCTGCTTTACCGCCGAATATTCTGTTTTTCCGTGCTTTAGCGCGCGGTCTGGCTGTGTGACTACGCCCACCACGGTATGCTGCGAGTTTAGCAACGCATTAAGCGATACTGCGGCAAATTCGGGCGTCCCCATAAATAATACTTTCATAACTATCTTCTTTTGGAAATAGATTTATCGGTAAATAAAATACCGTCAAGGTGGTCAATCTCGTGGCAGTAGCAGGACGCTTCAAATCCGTTTGCGACAAGCTTGATAGGATTGCCGTGGCGGTCGAACGCATTTACAACCACGTGGCGAGGCCGCTCAACCTTTTCCGAAACATTGGGAATGGATAGGCACCCCTCCGCCGCGACGCGTTTTCCCTTGGCTTGAACGATTGTGGGATTTACCGCCTCTATAATAGTCCTGCCGCCGTCAAATGTGGCAACAAATATGCGCTTAAGCACGCCTATTTGCGGTGCGGCAAGGCCCGCGCCGTCCGCGTAGATCAGCGTGTCTATCATGTCGTCCATAAGCTGCGACAGCTTGTCGTCAAACTCCGTCACAGGTTTGCTTACCTGCCTGAGCGTGTCGTCGCCTACTTGATAAATTTTTCGTCTTGCCATGATTCCTCCTTATTAGCTGAGATCGTTGGGATTAATTTCCGTAAAGCACGTTACCTGCGGATAAGCGGAGATAACGCTGTCCGCAACTGAATAAACGGATTTTCTGAGCACGTCGTTATCCGGCTTTATGCGCATAAGCACTTGCATTCGGTGTTTTGTCTGGATGCGCTTTTTTGGTGCGCGCATGGCGTGTAAGTACACAAAGCAGCCGTCATTGTTTTGCGCCACTTCCTTCATCTTGTCAAAAGCGAGCTTTGTGGCGTCAAGTGCGAGCTGTTCGTCCTCGCATGATATGAGTATTCGCAATATTTCGGTAAACGGCGGAAATCTCGTTGCTTCCAACAGGTTTATTTCCTTTTCGTAAAAACCTTGATAATCATAAGCGGAAGCGTATTTATAAACGTAATGCTTGGGCGTATACGTCTGAAGTATTACACTGCCCGGCTTTTTTTCGCGGCCCGCCCTGCCTGCGACCTGAGTGATAAGCTGAAAGGTGCGCTCCACCGCGCGGTAGTCGGAAAAATGCAAGCTCATGTCCGCATCCATTATTCCGACCAGTGTGACGTTGGGAAAATCGTGTCCCTTTGCCACCATTTGCGTGCCGACAAGAACATCTGCGTTGCCGTTTGCAAACTCGCCGAGCAGCCTAAGGTGCGCGTCCTTTGTCCTTGTCGTGTCGTTGTCCATTCTTATAACGCGCGCCGAGGGAAACATCTTTTGCACCTGCTCGACAATGCGCTCCGTGCCCATAAACCCCTGTTTTATGTGCTGACTGTTGCAATTGGGACACCGATCAAGCATGGAATACCGCCGCTGACAATAGTGACACTTTAGCAGGTTTTCGTCCTTGTGATAGACAAGCGACACGTCGCAGTCCTCGCACTTTGCCACATATCCGCACTTTCTGCACATTACATACGAGCTATATCCGCGCCTATTTAAAAATAATATAGCCTGATTGCCCGATTTTAAACATTCGTCCAGCGCGGTGACAAGCCGGTTGGAAAACATTCCGCCGTTGCCGTAAGTTACCTCGTTGCACATGTTCACGATCTGGATTTCCGGCATTGCGCGTTTATTGATTCGGTGCGGAAGGTCGACAAGATTGTACTTGCCGTTTTTTGCGGAGTAATAGCTTTCCACAGACGGCGTAGCCGAGCCCATGACGATCTTTGCGCCGTTGTACGCCGCGCGAAAAAGCGCAACCTCGCGCGTTATGTAGCGCGGATTTGACGCGGACACATACGACGTGTCGTGCTCCTCGTCGATAACAATCAAGCCTACGTCGGATAGCGGTGCGAATATAGCGGAACGCGCCCCCACCGCGACCCTGGCTCCGCCTGTCAAAAGCCTTCGCCATTCGTCAAACCGCTCTCCGTCGCTAAGCCCCGAATGCAGCAACGCGACGTCGTCTCCAAACCGCGAGCGGAATATGCGCATAACCTGCGGCGTGAGCGAAATTTCTGGGACAAGCATTATGGCTGTTTTGCCTTGGGCGAGAACTCGCTCGATACAGTTAAGATACACCTCGGTCTTCCCGCTGCCCGTCACACCGAATAAAAGCGTGGGGTTATCGCTCGACATTATACTTTCGACCGCCGCAGCCTGCTCCTCTGTGAGCACAACCTCATTATCCTTTTGCACGATGCTTTTATACGGCGTACGAAGTGCGTCCTGCATACGCGTCAAAAACACTCCGCGAGATATAAGATTGCGAACGGCCGCCGCAGAAAAGTTGGCGTTTAGATAGCTTTGCTCGGCGCACTCGGCGTCCAAAAGATACTCAAAAACCTCCATTTGAGAATGCGCGGTCTTTTTTATAAACAGATTTGGGTCGGTTTCCAAGTATTCGGGGTTGATGTATACAAAGATTTTTTGTAACGCCTTTATCCTGCCGCCGCGCATCTTTGCCGGCAAAAACAATCTGAACACGTCGATTTTTCTTAGGTGAAATCGCTCGGTCATGTAATCGCACAGCGCAAGAAATTCCTCCGACACAATCGGCCTGTCATCAAGCACGGAAATAATATCTTTAATTTTATCCTGCGACAGATCGGTTGTTTCACAGATATCTATGACGTATCCCTCAGTGGTCTGCCGCCCGAACGGCACGCTGACGCGCGAGCCGCGCTGTACTCCGTCTATTGCGCGATAGTCAAAAACTCTGTCGACCTCGCTGACCGAAATATCAACAATGACCTTTGCAATCATAGCGCAATAATTCTGTCCAAAATTATATCCGCAACCTCGCGCTT
Source organism: Clostridiales bacterium (assembly GCA_022508365.1). Taxonomy (GTDB): domain Bacteria; phylum Bacillota; class Clostridia; order Christensenellales; family Pumilibacteraceae; genus Anaerocaecibacter. The sequence goes on from JAFLVH010000003.1 coordinate 33,875, forward strand.
AAGTTTAAGCGGCAGGCGCTCGGTTTTTTCCGCCGTGATAAGCGTGACTATGTTTGTGTCAACATCAAAGCCGGCATTTTTTTGCGTCACGTCGTTTAAAACGGCCATATCCGCGTTTTTAGCCTTGAGCTTTTTAGCCGCGTTGTTCTCCCCGTCCTCGGTTTCGGCGGCAAAAATAACAAGCTTGCCTGTTTTGTGTTTGCCAAGCCATGCCGCAACGTCAACCGCTTTATTAAGCTCCAAAACAACAGTCTGAGATTTTATCTTTTGCGGCATTGGTGTAATATCGTAATCGCACGGCGCCGCGGCAAGTATTGATATATCCGCAGCTTTACAATGCTTTTTTACCGCCTCTAAAAGCTCTGCGGTTGTTCCGACGCTTTCTGTCACCCAATCGGACGGGAGCGAAAAATCATCGGTGTAACCGTGAATATATATTATATTCGCGCCGCGATTGTATGCCGCACACGCCAAGGCATAGCCCATTTTTCCGCTTGAGCGGTTTGACAAAAATCTTACCGGGTCTATATTTGTGCGCGTCGCTCCCGAAGTGACAAGAACGGTCTTGCCCTCCAAATCGCGCTTTGCCGAAAAAACCTCGTTAAGCGCATTAAATAATTCGTCCGGCTCCGCCATGCGTCCGCTGCCTACGTCGCCGCACGCAAGATATCCGCTGCCGCCGTAAATTGCCTTAAAGCCGCGAGAAGTAAGCTTGTTTATGTTTTCCACCGTAATCGGATTTTCCATCATGGCGGTGTTCATGGCTGGCGCAAACAACACAGGGCATTTGCACGCAAGTAAAGTCGTAGTCAAAAAGTCGTCTGCAATACCGCACGCAAGCTTTGCAATAACGTTGGCAGTAGCCGGTGCAATGATAACCGCGTCGGCGCGCTTAGCTAAGCTGACATGCTCCACCTCGTACTTGAAGTTGCGGTCAAACATGTCAACCGTTACCCTGTTGTGCGACAAGCTTTCAAACGAAAGCGGCACGACAAACCGAGTCGCGCTTTTAGTCATTACAACATGGACGTCGGCTCCGCATTGATTGAGCTTAGACACCAACGCACAAACCTTGTATGCGGCTATTCCGCCGCATACGCCGACAAGTATTGTTTTATTTTGTAGGCAGGTCGTCAACGGTTTAACCTTCTTCCACGCCCTCAACTTTGCCGTCCACAACCTCTTTGGCGGCAAAAGAAACGGCGTTGATGCCCTCCTGCTCCAAATAGTCGTGACGCTTATCCATAAGCGCGCGCGCACGCTTGCTGAGCACGCTGACCAGCGCGTACTTGTTGCCCACTGTTTCTACCATTTTATCGATAGGCGGATCAATTAACATATTTTTACCTCTTTAAAGATTTATTACTTGATTAAAAAGCTTTATCGCTGTTTTACTTAATTTTCTTCGAGCAATTTTTTTATTGCCGAAATGTTGTTTTTTATTTTGCGTTTTTCGGCGGCGATGATGCTAAGCACCTCATGCACCGCAACATCCAAAACGTCGTTAAAGACGATATAATCGAACAAAGGATATTGGCTTAACTCGCGCCTTGCCGCCGACAGACGAATTTTAAGACTAGATTCAGTTTCGGTATTTCTGTCGCGCAAACGCTGCTCCAGTATTTCCCATGTCGGGGTCATCAAAAAAATGCCGACTGCATCCGGGTACTTCTTTTTTATCGATTTTGCGCCGTTAACGTCGATATCAAACAGCACGTCGTGTCCGTTTTCCAAATACTCAAATACTGGCGCCTTGGGCGTGCCGTAGTAATTTTGGTGTACCTCGGCGGTCTCCAAAAATTCGCCTGCGGCTATCATCTGCTGGTACTGCTCCTCGGTGCGGAAGTAGTAATGCACTCCCTCCACCTCGCCGGGACGCGGCTTACGTGTGGTGACTGAGATGGATTTTTTCATGTCCGTTGCCGCGATAACGCGGTTGTATATGGTACCTTTGCCCGCACCCGACGGACCGGATATAATAAAAAGAGAGCCTTTGTGCATTATTCGACGTTCCTTATTTGCTCTTTTATTTTTTCCACTTCGTTCTTCATGGCGATAACGAAGCCGGTAAGCGTAATATCATTGGACTTGCTGCCCATAGTGTTTACCTCGCGCACCATCTCTTGCGACAAAAAGTCCAGCCTGCGCCCCTGCGGAGCATCCTTTTCTTTGCAAATTGCTTTAAACTGACTTATATGCGAATTGAGCCTGGAAATTTCCTCGTTGATATCCGCCTTGTCGGCAAAGAACGCCACCTCGTTTAAAAGCTTGCTCTCGTCCACCTCGTGACCGTCAAGAAGCTCCTTTACCCTTGCAAGAAGCGACTTATTGTAATCGGCAACCACCTGGGGCGCGCGTTCTGTAGCTTTTTTCAGATATTTCTCCAGATTTCCTATAAGCGACATCAAATCGGCATACACGCCGTCGCCCTCAAGAAGGCGCATTTTATTAAGATTGCAAAGCGCTTCCTCTACGGCCTGTTTTGTTAAAGACGCCACAAGTTCGCGGTCGTCATCGGGCACGGTAACGGAAGCGACGTCCGGCGTGCGCAATAGCGCCGTCACGTTAAAGTCGTCCTCCAGCATAAACTCCGCCCTAAGCGTTTTGGCGGCGGCAACATATTCGGCGGCAAGCACCTTGTCCACCGTCACCTTTTTTGCGCTTTCCGATAAATTAACGTACGAAAAATACACATCAAAGCTGCCGCGAGAAAAATACGCCTTGATGGTTTTTTGTATAATATCGTCAATATACATCATGGATTTAGGGAGCTTGCATGCAACCTCCAAAAACCTGTTATTGACCGATTTGATTTCCACGGTGACGGTGCGCTTGTCATTAACGGCAACGCCCTTACCGTAGCCCGTCATGCTCTTCATACAAACCTCTGTTAGATAAAGCAAAAGTGTAAAATAGTTAAGCCTACATTTTTGCAATATATATTATAACAGATTTTTGCCTCGATTTCAACTATTTAACATAGCTTTAAACTGACTTTCGTCAATAATTTTTTTGCCGAGCGCGCGCGCTTTTTCCAGCTTGCTGCCGGCGCTCTCACCCGCAATGACAATATCCGTAAGTTTGGAAACACTTGATTGAACGACACCGCCGTTTTGCTCAATCAGCTTTGCCGCATCGCCGCGGGTATACTCCTGCAATGTACCTGTCAAAACAAACTTAAGCCCGGCAAATTTGCCATCACTCTTTTTTGCATAAACGGGATTTATGCCTAGTGACTTATACTTTTGCACAAGCTCTCCGTGCAGCGAAAAGTACTCAACTATGGACTGTGCAACAATTTCGCCGACGTCCTGAATTGCAGTCAATTCCTCGGCGTTCGCCGCGGCAAGCGCGTCGATAGATCCGAAATGCTCGGCAAGCGCGCGCGCAGTAACCTTTCCGACGTTTTCTATGCAAAGTGCGCTTATAAAATGCGGCAAATCGGCGTTTACGGACGCTTTGACCGCTGCAATAAAGTTGGATATTTTTTTGTCCTTAAAGCCATCTATCCGAGAAAGCTGTTCGGCGGTCAATTCGTAAAGCTCCGTCGGCGAACGAACGCCCAAAATATCGTAAAGCTGTTCCGCGGTCTTTATGCTGACGCCCTCTATATCCATACAGTCCTTTGAGCAAAACTGCACAATGCGTGCGACAATCTGCGCCCTGCATCCGTCAAAGTTGGGACAGAAAAGATGCGCGCCTTCCTCGGTAAGCCCGTGTCCGCAGCAAGGACAGGCTGTAGGTTTTATAACTTCGACGTCGTTTTCGCCATGCTCCGCCACGCCCAAAATTTCAGGAATGACGTCATTGCTTCGGCGTATAAAAACACGCGAGCCGATTTTTACACTCTTACGCAGGATATCGCCGTAATTGTTTAGCGTGGCGCGCTGAACCGTTGCACCGCACAGCTCCACCGGATCGAGCACGGCAAGCGGCGTAAGCTTGCCAGTCCTGCCCACCTGCCATATTACGTCACGCAAAACGGTGGTGGTTTCCTCCGCCTCGAATTTGTACGCAATAGCCCACTTGGGGAATTTGTCGGTGTAGCCTATTGTGTCGCGAACGCTCATGTCGTCTACCTTGATTACCATGCCGTCTATGGCAAAGTCAAGCTTGGACCTATCCACTTCCTCGATTTTTGCGATTATCGCCTCTATATCGTCGGAGACAAAGCACATGCCGGTTTTAAACCTGTTTTCGGTCAAAAATTCAATTTGTTTAACTTGCGACCCGAGCGGATTGTCCATAAAGTTCACGTTATAAAACACCACGTCAAGGTTTCTTTTGGCGGTTTCTTTCACGTCCAGATTGCGGATGGCGCCGGCGACTGCGTTTCTGGGGTTTTTGAGCGGAACAGCGGCGGTAGCGTTATACGCGTTTAAAGCGCTTATTCGCATAATTCCCTCGCCCTGGACCTCCACAGTGCCCTTAAACGGAATGGACAGCGGAACGGACTTGATTGTCTTTACCTGCTCCGTAACGTTTTCCCCGACCTCGCCGTTGCCGCGAGTTGCGCCCGAGACAAGCTGTCCGTCACGATACGTCAAGCAAATCGTAAGCCCGTCAAGCTTATATTCCAGCGTGCATTTGGGATTCATTCCGCATGCAGATTTCAGCTTTTCAAACCAAGAACGCAGCTCGTCAAAGCTATTACACTTGTCAAGGCTGTAAAGACGGTTGATGTGCGTGTGCGGCTCAAAGCTTTTAAGCGGTTCGCCGCCCACACGCTTTGTAGGAGAATTGCCGAGTACCGTGCCCGTCTTATCCTCCAAGGCGCGCAATCTGTCATATAGCTCGTCATACTCCTTATCGGACACGATAGGCTCGTCCAAGACATAATATCTGTAAGCAAGGTCGTTGAGCCTTTCCACAAGCTCTTCCATGAGTTTGATATCGCTGTTCATTTTAGCTCCTTACTCCTCTATCACCGTAATGGGCGCGAAATCGGCGGCAAGCATCATCACGCCGCCGCGCTCGAAGTCTATCTTTACGTAAACGCTGTCGCCCAATGTTTCCATATCGATAATCTTGCCTTTTCCCAATCTTTTATGCATGACCGATGCGCCGACCTTAAGCCCGGCTTTTTGTGTGGGTTGCGATTTTTCCGCAGACTTTCCGAAATTACTCTTGTACGTTGCGCTAAATGTACTGCCTTGCAAGGGCTGGGTCGCACCGAATGAGCCTTGCGATGAATACGAATGTGACGGCGATGCGGTGAACACGTCTTCTTTTCTCTGCGGTCTTGCCACAAGTCCGCATTCGGACAAAAACCTTGACGGCGTACAGTACCGCGTTTCGCCGTACAAAAATCTGGATTTTGCGTAAGTTAAAAACAGTCTTTTCTTTGCGCGCGTAACCGCAACGTACATCAGCCTGCGCTCTTCCTCCATGTGATCGGCCTCGTTTTCGTTTTGCCGCAGCGACGGAAAAATGCCGTCCTCCAAGCCGACCACGAACACGACGGGAAACTCCAAGCCCTTTGCGCTGTGAACGGTGGCAACGGTTACGCAGTTGTCGTCGTTCATATCGTCCGTATCGCTGTACAGTGATACTGTTTGCAAATAGTCAAAAAGCGTTGAATCGGGCGGATTTCTCTTTACAAAATCGCGCACCGAGCTGATAAGCTCGTTTAGGTTTTCTATTCGCGCTTCGCCCTCCTCGTCGTCGGAAAACAATCTGTCCACATCGAGTACAGTGTAAAGCAAATACTTAAAATAATCGATGATTGAATTCTCCGACATAGCGCACAATTGTAAAAGCAGTTTTCCAAAGTCATACAGCTTGCTTTTTAACGCAGTAGGCAGTGGATAATCTGCGGCGTTTACAATAATATCAAACACGCTCTTACGGTGTTTTTGCGCAAGTTCGCGAATTTTTTCTATCGAAGTGTCGCCGATGCCGCGCCGAGGAAAATTGATTATGCGAAAAATCGCCTCGTCGTCCTTGGGATTGACTGAAGCGCGCGCATATGCAAGCACATCCTTTATCTCCTTGCGGTCGTAGAACTTTATGCCGCCGTAAACCCTGTGCGATATGCCGTATTGCATAAACCGCTCTTCAAAATGCCTTGAAAGCGCGTTCATTCGCAACAGCACGGCAATATCCGAATAATTATATTCGCCGTCGTCAACCAAATCCAATATTGTTCTGACGACATAATCCGCCTCAAAGCCCTCGGTGGCAGCCTGGTAGCACACCACTTTATCTCCCGCGCCGCTATTTGTCCACAGCTTTTTATCCAGTCTCTTGCTGTTGCACTTTATAATCTTGTTAGCGGTGTCAAGAATATTGGAAGTCGATCGATAGTTTTGTTCGAGCTTGTAAACCTTGCAATCGAAATCCTTTTGCAGCTGAAATATATTTGCAATAGACGCGCCGCGCCAGGTGTAAATACACTGGTCCTCGTCGCCGACCGCAAAGATATTTCCGTGCTTGCCGGCAAGAATGGTTGCAATCTCGTACTGAATAGTATTGGTGTCTTGAAACTCGTCTATATGTATATAGCGGAATTTGTTTTGATAGTACTCGCGCGCCTCTTCACACGTCTTTAACAAATACAAGGTCTGTATCAACAAGTCGTCGTAATCGAGCGCGTTGTTCGCTTTTAACACGCTCTGGTACTGCGCATACGCCTTGGCGATATCTTCCGCGTCCTGCGAAAACTTGTGTGCTTGTTCGTACTCATCCGGACCGATTCCCCTGTTTTTTGCATTAGAAATTTCGGCTAGGATGCGCTTTGCCATGTCCTCGTTGAACTCGTTATTTTTGACAATGCGCTTTATTACGCTTTTGGTTTCGGACTCGCCGTAAATTGTAAAATTTTTATCAAACCCGATTCTGTCGATAAAATGCCTAAGTATGCGCACGCACGCCGCATGAAAAGTAAAAATCCAAATGCCGTCCACGCTGCCAAGCATTTTTTCAAGCCTAACTCGCATCTCGTTTGCCGCTTTGTTGGTAAACGTGATGGCAAGAATGTTGTAAGGCGGCACATGCAATTCATCTATCAAGTGCGCAATGCGGTGAGTAAGTAACCGCGTTTTTCCGCTGCCGGCTCCGGCTGTTACCAGTACCGCGCCTTCTGTGTCGAGCACCGCGCGCCGTTGTACTTCGTTTAGTGTTTCAAGACTGTACATATAACCTCTTTTGTCTAAGAACCCGTGCGTTCACGGTAATATCGTTCCTGCAATTCTCTGAATTTTTCGGATAGCTCCAAGATGTACCGTTGTTTTCCCGTGGCGTCCAGCTCGTCGTACACGTCGCGCTCTATAAGCTGGCCTATGGGGTTGAGCGTTATCTCGTTGCTGTCAAGTATTTCGCAAACCTTGCGGTACATTTTTTCGTCGGCTACGGACGTTGTAGCCACCTCCGCAAATCGGGTCCGCATGGAATATGCCGCAATCGGTTCGGCAGGTAGCGGAGTCTCCGTGTCACGCCTAGAGTCGAAATAGCCCATTTTCAATCGTTGCTTTGCAAGCCAGCACCGCTTTTTTAGTTCGCCTGTTTTTCTTGTCATGTTTTTGCCCTCCCGTTTAATAGCTTGAGTGCATTATATCACGACATAAACAGTGATTATTGTAATCGCCAAATGTTGACCTTATACGACATAACTCGGCAAGATGCGCTTATAATAAACGCATATAGGCTTTTCGAGCTATGCCCTGTTTGCGACATCCGCCGAGCGCAGCTCTTCGCGGTTGGTGCGCACAACCGATAGCGTGGAACATAAAAAGTTTTCAGTTTGCTTAAACAAATTGTCAAGGTGTGACTTTGTTCGCAAAATAAGATTGTCGCACCGAGTATAGGCATTTTCTATGATCTGCCCGGAAGCTATTTGCGCCGAGCGCACGATTTCCGACTCGGATACGATTTTGTTTGCCTGTTCTTCTGCTGCGCGAATGGTGTTTTTTGCCACCACGTCGGCGTTTTCGAGTATCTCCTTGCGCTTGCTCTTTATATACGCCGCTTCCTTTATGTACTCGGGCATGATACGCATAAGCTCGTCGCAAAGCTGCAGACAAAAATCCCAATCGGGCTTTTTGGAAAACAATCCGCGTCTGCCGTCAAGCTCCGCCTTTAGCTGTTCCAAAATCTCCAGTGCGTCCTGTTGCTCTTTCATAACACTCATTTACTCCTTTTTACCGTAAATTTCGGTTATCTTTTGCACTGTACTTTTTACAACAAACTGTGATATATCCCCACCGAGCGCCGCAATCGTACGCACTACGCTTGACGACACGTGAGCAAGCTCGGGTGAAGAAATGATTATAAGCGATTCTATACCGCTCATGCTTTTGTAAACATTGGTAAGATCTCGCTCGTAATCCAAATCGGCGGCATTCCTAACGCCGCGGATAAGCAAGGCGCTTCCCTGTTTCTTTGCAAAATCGGTAAGTAGTCCGCTAAAGCCTACCACCGTGACGTTTGGTAAATCGTTTACGGCGGTTTTTGCTATCTCCGTGCGAACATCAAGCGGCGCGGTGGATTTTCCTGTATCTTCCGCAACTGCCACCGTGACGGTGTCAAAAAGCCCTGCCGCGCGCACGACAATATCCCTATGTCCGATTGTGAACGGATCAAACGTTCCCGCAAATATCGCTTTCATTTTTACCTCGCACTATGTCAAACGCCGACACGCCAAACACCCTGCTTTCTATAATATTTTGCTTCGGGAGGTTAAGAGGCTTGTCCGTAGCGTGCTCCAACACCGCAACACCGTTTTCATTAAGCATACCGTACTTTACAAGAAGATTAAACACCTCTTCGGCATAATCGGTTTTGTACGGCGGATCGCAAAACACCAAATCGAATTTTTCATTCTTTAGCGTGCGCAATGCCCGCCTGAAGTCCTGTTGCAAAACCTGCGCTTTAATCTTTAGCTTATCGAGGTTGGCATTTACGTTTTTGCAATCGACGTCCACAAAAACGCAGGACAACGCATTGCGAGACAAAGCCTCTATGCCGAGCGCACCGCTGCCGCAAAACACGTCCAAACACACCGCGCCGTTAAGCATACCCCGTGACTGAAGCATGGAGAACAGACTGCCCTTGACCAAATCGGTAGTCGGTCGCACCTCGCCACGAGGAGAAAGCAATTTAGCGCCCTTGTATTGTCCGGAAATTACTCGCATACTTTAAAAGTATATCACATCTTTATCGGTAACGCAACAATCAAGCGGTACATCGGTGGGCTCGGGCAAAAACTTTATCGCTTGTCCGTCAAAGGCAAGCCCTATCTTAAAGACGTCACAACCTGCAAAAAACCTGTCGTAACAGCCTTTACCATAACCTATGCGATAACCCTTTTCGTTAAAACCGAGTAGCGGCGTTATGCAAAAGTCTATCTTTGCCGAAATATCGGACATTTCGTAACATTCCTGCGGAAGATTGCCAAATCTGTCGGGGACGCCTCGCTTTTTCAGCTTTAGCGGCGTTATAATTCCGTCATGAGTATACGGCGCATACACCGTACAATCGGAAGCTAGCAAGCTATCTATCAAATAATCGGTGCTAACCTCCGAACCCATGGAAATATACGCCATAATATTGCCGCGCAGCATGGGCAACACCTTGTCCGCTATCACGCGCGATCTCTCGGGCTTGTCCGTCAGTTCACTGCGGTATTTCTTTAGCATAACGCGCAGTTCTTTTTTACATATAAATTCGTTCGCTTCGTCCATTAAATCCCGTTAAAACCTCGTAAACGATTGTTCCGTAGCACTTAGCCAAATATTCCGTATCTTCCTTGCTAGATATAAGATAGGCAAACTCGCCTATTCTGCACGGAATTCCTGTGACGTCTATCATGCACAAATCCATACACGGCATTCCGACAATCTTGCATTTTACGCCGCGCACTGTCATGTAAAGCTGCTTATCCGTGCGCCTTAGTCCGTCCGCATATCCGCACCGTACCGTAGCTATAGTCGCGTCGCGATCGAGAATATAATCGCCGTACCCAACATGACTGCCGCGCTCCACGTGGGCAAGTTCCACGATTCTTGCGCGAACTCGCATGCATATGTCCATGCCCGTATGGTAGCCGTACATTGCTATTCCGGACCTTGTCATATCGTACAGGTTAAACCCCGGCAAGTCAAGTGCGGTCGAACAGTATAAGTGCCGTTTCGCTTGCAAAATTTTATCGGCTGTCAACCTTTCAAACTCCGACGCTTGCTCGGGTGCAGCGGACATCGCATACAAATGCGAGTACACCGACCAAGGCATAATATCGTTTTGCTTGCAGTAAGAAACAATTTCGTTAAGCCTTTGCTCGTCTGCTCCCAACCTGTTCATGCCGGTGTTGACGGCGACGGAAAAGCGGTTATATCCGCTTTTTACAACCGCATTCAATCCGTTTACGTCGCAAACCGTGGGAATAATCTGCGGAGAATACACGCGGGTAAAAGGATAAATTTCGCCGCCAAGTGACAGTATGGGCTTATTTACAAGCGCAGAAAGCTCAAACGCCTCGTCCGCCGTTGCCACCATAAAGCAATCGACAAGCGGCTCGATATACTTTGCTACGGCAAATCCGTGTCCGTACGCATTAGATTTGACAACCGCGCAAAATTCATTGTGCGTTAAAGCGCGAAACCTGCGTATGTTATGCCTTAACCGCGAAAGATCTATTACTGTTTGCATAGTAAATTTATCTATGCGGTTTTTTTGTAAGCCGTTACAAAAATCACTTAATCGGCGGATTTTTTTCCTTTCATTTTAAGCATAGATGACGCTAGTTTTGCCTTTGCAAAATCAAACCCTCGGTCTTTACCGTTGTCGGCAACTTCGACATCACGCTCCTTTGATAAATCATAGCAGTCCGATGTTGCAACAATCATTCCACCGTTAATTATACTGTACACCCCGTCCGCGGCATAAAATTCAAATTTTTCATTGCCGACGGTTATCTCGATTACGCCCTCTTTAAGCACGGCGACGCGAGGCAGAGCGCCGCGCAAAAACCCAGCCCTTCCGTCAGAAGCTTCTACCGACACATAATCCACCATACCGTAATAAACATCACGCTCCGGCGTAACAATGCGCAAAGAGAACGAACTCAACTTTTTGCCTTCTCCTTTACCTCGTCTAAATCGCCTACCATATAGAACGCCGATTCGGGATACATATCCGCCTCGCCCTTAAGGATAGCAGAAAAACATTCCAGCGTAGTCTTTAAGTCTACAAACCGACCTTCCATACCTGTAAAGTTTTTTGCGACAAACATCGGCTGCGAGAAGAAGCGTTGCAGCTTTCTTGCGCGATACACAATAGCCTTGTCCTCTTCGCCAAGCTCGTCCATTCCGAGTATGGAAATTATATCTGTAAGATCGGCATAACGCTGTAATACCGCTTGAACGCCTCGCGCAGTCTCGTAGTGCTTTGCACCCACTATTGATTTTTCCAAAATCCTGCTTGTGGACTGCAACGGATCAACCGCGGGATAAATTCCTTGCTCCACTATCTTTCTGCTTAAAACGGTGGTGGCGTCCAAGTGCGTAAATATTGCGGCAGGCGCCGGGTCGGTAAGATCGTCTGCCGGCACATACACAGCCTGAATGGACGTAATAGATCCGTTCTTTGTGGTGGTAATGCGCTCCTCCAGCGCGCCAAGCTCCGTGGCAAGCGTCGGCTGATATCCTACTGCGGACGGAAGCCTGCCGAGAAGCGCAGACACCTCCGAGCCGGCCTGCACGTAACGGTAAATGTTGTCTATAAAAAGAAGTACGTCTTTGTTCATCTCGTCACGGAAGTATTCCGCAACGGTAAGCCCCGTCAGCGCGGTGCGCATACGCGAGCCGGGCGGCTCGTTCATCTGCCCGAATACAAGCGCGGTTTTATCCAAAACGCCGCTGTCAGTCATATCGCAAATCATTTCGTACCCTTCGCGGCTTCTCTCGCCGACGCCGGTGAATATGGAATATCCGCCGTGCTCCGCCGCGACGTTTCTGATAAGCTCCATGATAAGCACGGTCTTGCCCACGCCGGCGCCGCCGAACAGACCTATCTTTCCGCCGCGCAGGTACGGCGCAATCAAATCAATTACCTTTATGCCTGTTTCTATTATTTCCGTGCCGTTTTTCTGCTCGTAAAATTCAGGCGCTTTGCGGTGAATGGGTCTGTGCGTTTCGGACGTTATTTCGCCCTTGCCGTCAATCGGCTCGCCCAAAACGTTCATAACCCTGCCAAGCACATGCTGTCCGACCGGTACGGAAATCTGGTGTCCGGTGCCGTATGCCTTCATTCCGCGTGCAAGCCCTTCCGTAGGCTCCAGCGCGATACAACGCGCCGTGGACGGTGGAATATGACTCATAACCTCCAACGAAATAAAGCCTTCAGTAGTAGCGGTGGGAATAGATCCGCTTGCAATCATATCGCGAGTGTCGACAACAACCTTTTCGTAAATTTTGGGCAGCTGCGTTTCAAACTTGATGTCAACGACCGGGCCCAACACCACGGTTACGCTGCCTATATTATACTCTCTTTTCACTGCCCGCTCCTTTGCGCGACAATGCCGCCGTCGCGCCTGCTATTTCCACTATCTGACCTGTAACCGCTGTTTGCCGTTCGCGGTTATACTGTGACGTAAGCTGCAAAATCAACTCGTCCGCGCTCTCCGTTGCGGTTGACATAGCGCTGTGCCTCGCCCCGTGTTCCGCGGCTATATTACTGCAAATAGCGCCGTAAATCTTGCCTGCAAGATACAGAGGAACAAGCGCGTCCATTACGCATTGCGGCGACGGTTCAAACAAAACATCGCCTTTGACGTCGCCTTCATCAATTTCAAGCGGCAAAAGCTTTTCCGCTACCGCGCATGCTTGTTTATTAAACAAAGAATATACAACCGATATACTCTTTATCCCGTGACCGAAACCGTCAAGAAGATAATCGGATATTTCCTTTGCGCCTTTCATGCCCGTAGAATAAAACCGCATAAATCTGTAATCGACATTTTTACTCTTTTTAAAGTAGCTTAATGCGGATTGACCTATTGGCAAGATTACAGAGTTGTCGGATATAACCTTTTTTGCAGCAGCAAAAATATCGTTGTTAAAGCCTCCGCACAGTCCCTTGTCGGAAAATATCACTATCACCGCGTCTTTTCCGTCTGTAGGCATCTTAAATCCGCTGTCGGCAGACATTGCACTTTGCATTGTCTCGGTAATCAAAGTAAGATACGCCCCGGCACGCTGTGCGGTTTCCGTACTCTTGTGCATTTTTGCAACCGATATGGTTTGCATAGCGCCCGTTATCTGCCTTGTCTGCTTTACGGTAGTTATTCTGCGTTTTATGTCGGACAGATTACTCATGGGCACCCTTCAAAAAATACAGTGAAAACTCGTCTACAGCTTCGTCTATTCTTTTCTCGTCATTTGCCGTTACCTTTCCGCCACGGGCAATTTTTTCGGAAATGTCAAGACAATTTATGTCGAAGTATTTTAAAAACTTATCCTTAAATTCCGATATGCGTTCTAACGGAATATTCTTCAAAAGATCTTTGGACGTCAAATACAACAGCACAACTTGATGCTCTTCCCTCATAGGCACGTGGACGTCCTGTTTGATAACTTCCGTCATGCGCTTGCCCTTTTCCAGCACTCGAGACGTGGATTCGTCAAGTTCCGCGCCGAACCCCGCAAACACAGACAGCTCGCGGTATTGCGACAGATCCAGCCTGAGCTTGCCGGACACCTTGCGCATGGCGTTGCTTTGTGCGCTTCCGCCAACGCGCGACACAGACAATCCGACATTAATAGCAGGCCGAATACCTGCGTTAAACAAATCGCTTTCCAAAAAGATTTGTCCGTCGGTAATGGATATTATATTGGTGGGAATATATGCGGAAATATCGCCGGCAAGCGTCTCCACTATGGGAAGCGCCGTCATAGATCCGCCGCCAAGCTCCGGACTGAGCCGAGCAGCGCGCTCAAGTAGACGCGAATGAAGATAGAATATATCGCCGGGATATGCCTCTCTGCCCGGCGGACGCTTAAGCAATAAGCTCATAGCTCTGTATGCAACGGCGTGCTTGGATAAATCGTCGTAAACGATGAGAACGTCCTTTCCGGCGTACATAAACTCTTCGGCTATGGCGCAGCCCGCATACGGCGCTATATATTGCAGCGGCGCGCTGTCCCTTGCCGTTGCGCTGACTATTACGGTATAATCCATTGCGCCGTGCTCGGTAAGTGTGCCGACTATGTTTGACACCGTGGAGGATTTTTGCCCGATGGCAACGTAAACACAAATCACACCCTTGCCCTTTTGATTGAGTATGGTGTCCACAGCAATAGATGATTTGCCTGTCTGTCTGTCGCCGATAATAAGCTCGCGCTGACCGCGACCTATGGGTATCATGGAGTCAACCGCCAAAATACCCGTCATCATCGGTTTGTTTACTTTATCTCTGTCCTTAATGGGCGGAGCTGCCGCTTCGATTGCGCGGTACTTATCGGGCACAAACGCGCCCAAGCCGTCGATTGGCTTGCCCATGGGATTTACCACTCGCCCCAAAAGCCTCTCGCCGACGGGCACGGAAACGATTCGACCCGTTGTTTTAACTACCATGCGCGCCGAAACCTTGTCATCGTCGTCAAGCACTATCGCGCCCACGCCGTCCTCTGACAAGCTTAAAACAATCGCCTGCGTGCCGTTCTCTATTTCCAGCATTTCGCCGTATTCGGCGTTGGACAAACCCGAACACATTATTACGCCGTCGCCGCAAAATTCCACACTGCCTGCCTGACGCGGCGTAAAAGCTCTTTTGTACCGATTTACAGTACGAAAAAGCTCCCTGTCGGTGTTAGTTCTTATATGCTCTGCGGAATCACTATCGGGTGTGGGAACCGAATCCATCTCCCCCGAAGGCGCAGATTTTTCTTTTGTGCTTTTTCTACGCCTCTTGGGTGTAGAAGCTTCCAAATAGTTTTCGCTGTGCCGAAGATCGCTGTTTATATTATCTATCTGCGAGCGCAGTGTGCCGTCGTAATATTTATCACCGTCAACTACAAGCACACCGCCTATAAGCTCTTTGTCTATAGTATAGACAAACTCTACGTCCTCTTTAGGATGCTTTGCGCAAAAGATTTTTTGGATTTTATTTTTTTGATCGACCGAAAGCTCTGCCGCAGACGAAACTTGAATGACTACGCTCATCAGTCATTCTCCCAATCGGACAAAACCTGCTCGATAAGCTCGTTATTATCGGTTTCCGTTATCTCGCGTTCCAACAGCTTTTGAACAACCTTAACGGCAAGCGTGTTGACGCTGTCGCGGTACTCGCCTTTAAGCTGTTCCCTTTGCGTTGCGGACTCCTTTTTTGCGGCGTCAACAATGCTTTTGGCCTGTTCCTGCGCTTCGGAGATAATGGCGTCCGCTTGTGCCTGCGCCGCCTCTGCCGCAGATGCGGCAATACGCGCGTTTTCCAGCTTTAGCTCTTCCATCTTTTTGTTGTATTCCGCGTCTCTGGCATCGCTTTCCGCTTTTAGCTTTTCGTTTTCGGCATACACTTCGTCCAGGCTTTCGCGCTTTTTTCCTAGCATTTTTTTGACGGGCTTGTACAGCAAAAAGATTATTGCAACAAGCAATAACAAAAAGTTGACAACATAAAAAAGCATGGACTTCCAATCAAGCCCGAATACTTCGAGTATGTTTTCACAGAGTAATTGCGTCATAGTTTTTCTCACATAACTATCAGCATGATAGCAATAAGAAGTCCGTAGATTGCCGTGGTCTCGCAAAACGCCAAACCTATAAACAGCGAGGAACGTATTTGCGGTGTGGCTTCGGGCTGACGCGCCATGCTTTCCACAGCCTTGCTGGTGGAAATACCCATGCCTATAGCCGCGCCAACGCACGCAATAGAGGCAAGCCCCGCACCCAAGGCGGCCATGCCTTCAACACCCAAAAACGCCATAACGGCAGACAACAACATTTGCATAATTACCTCCGAACGGCTATTCTATAGCCTCGTTAATAAAGTTCATAGAAAGGAACATGAATATATACGCCTGCATAAGCGCGTGAAAAAGCGTAAACAGCGGATCGAGCACCACAGGCAAAATGTTTTTTAGCGCAGTCTGATACACGATATCCATGATAAGATAGCCCGAAAACACGCTACCGAATAGCCTGAGCGCCATGGAAAACGGTACAACGCAGTCGGTTACAAGCGGAATGATTGCGCCGTAGTGCGTAAGCCGCCTTGTGCGCTTTTTCATAAACCCGATGATAAAAATCGCAAAAAATGTTATCATGCCGAGAATGATATTGCAGTTTAAATCTGACATCGGCGACCGCAATCCAAACAGCTCTATCAATATCCCAAACATAATAAACGCCGAGCATCCGAAGTAAATAGCGCCGACCGCCCCGGCGTAATTTTCAGTCATATCTCTTGAATTTTTGTCGAATAACCCAACCGACCACTCCACAAGCATGCGAAATCCCGACGTATGCTTTAAGTCGGCATTCCAACGCGGAACAAAGACCACGCGCACCACAACGGCAAACAATATTAAAAATACCGTAACTACCATGGCGGAAAACATGGTCACGGTAATGTCAAAGCTGCCTATTGAAAAAAGCACCTTAGGTGCAATAGTGGGTAAATGCTCAATATTCATCATGCCTAATATATCACTTTACCAAAACAATAGCAACCGTTTGGTGAAGGTATTATGAAATAATGTGAGTAATTTCGCATAAAGTCAGTAGTTTAAATAGCTGTCGAAGGCGTTTTTTATGTGATTGACGGTGTTGTCGGATAAATAAACTTCCACGACGTCAAAGCGCACAGGCACGCCAAACAGCCTAAACTGCTTTATATATTGCGCGGTGACCTGCGAAATCTTCTTTACCTTTTGGTGACCCACCGCCTCGGCAGGCGTGCCGTACTCAAGCGACAGGCGCGATTTTACCTCGACCGCAATAAGCGTTTTTTCATCTGTGACAAATATATCCACTTCGCCTACCGAAGTGGTGTAATTTCTGTCAAGCACGCGGTAGCCGTGCGTTTCCAAATACTTGACGGCTAAGTCCTCGCCCTTTGTCCCGCGCTTGTTAACGCGTTTTTTTCTGTCGCCTGCCATAGTCATTCTCCCGATATTATGGGCAAATCGTCATAAAAATCGCCGTCAAAAAAATTCTTAATAAAGGTACGACGGTGCTCGGGACAGTATCCGTGTTTCTTTAATGCCGCTATATGCTCCGCCGTGCCGTAGCCCTTGTTGCCTGCAAAGCCGTACACGGGATACTTTTTGTCAAGCTCGCGCATATACCTATCACGCGTAACCTTGGCGATTATTGAAGCTGCGGCCACGCAATAGCTTTTTGCATCAGCCTTAATTACAGAACTGCACTTTACGTCCGTGTCAAGATTTTTTACCGCGTCTATTATCGCTACGTCGGGTTTTGTTTTCAGTCCGAATAACGCTTTTGCCATGCCCTGCTTTGTCGCCTGCAAAATGTTAATGCTGTCTATAACGCGGCGGTCAATCATAACTACGCAGTAGTCTGCAACCTCTATTATTTGTTCGTAAAGACTTTCGCGCTTTTTTTCGCTAAGCTTTTTGCTATCGTCTATGCCGACAATAATATTGTCGTACGGCATAATGCACGCGCACACAGATACAGGCCCAGCAAGCGGTCCGCGCCCTGCCTCGTCCACGCCGCAAACAACAGGCACATTGTACGCCTTGTCGAATTCGACAAGCCGCATAGCTTTTTCTAAAGCAATTTGCTGCCGTGCATCATTCATTTTGCATACTCCAGCGCAATTTTGCCCAAGCGTCCTTTTCGATAATCGTCGATGATTGCAGCCGCCGCTCTATCTATATCCGCCTCCCCGCCGCGGATGCGAAAGCCGCGCGATATGGCTATTTTTTCCAGCCCGGAAACTACGTCTATTTCCGCTCCGTAACGCCCGACTAAAATGTTACGATCTATTGTGTTTAGCCGGTAGATAAGCGCGACGGCAAGCTCGGTTACGTCCAAAACCTCGTCTTTTATGCTTCCGATTATGGCAAGGTTTTCACCCACGCGCCTGTCTGTTATTTTGGGGTAAAGCGTGCCCGGAGTGTCCAATACGTCAAGCGTGGCGTCCACACGCGCCCACAAGGCAGATCTCGTCACGCCTGCACGGTCGCCCGTGACAAGCCGCGCTCTTCCGCATAGGCTGTTGATTATGGTTGACTTGCCCGTGTTCGGAACGCCGATAACCACCGCCTTTAAATGCTCGTTAAGTCCGCGATTGCGCTGACGGGAAAGCACTGCGCCGCATGCGCGTTTAATCGCCGGAAGCAGCTTCTTTTTGCTCGACGCGCTGTTGCCCTCCAAAGCGACGACAATGCGGTTATCCGAAGATAATTTTGCTATCCAATCGGACACACACTCCGCGGAAACCGTGTCGCACTTATTTAACACATACACTATTGGGATATTAATCATTTTATCAAACGCAGGATTAAAGCACGACAAAACGGCGCGACTATCCAATACGTACACCGCGCAGTCCGCCGTCTTTAGGTTTGCCTCAATCTCCCGAGTGGACTTTGCCATGTGCCCCGGGAACCAGTTAATATCCATATTTCCTCGTTTATTCTTCCTCTCCGGACAGCAAATCCGGTCTTAACTTTTTTGTAAGCTCCAGGCTCTTTTGCTTGCGAAAAGACGCGATTTCCTTGTGATTGCCGTTTAGCAGCACTTCGGGCACCTTAAGCCCCATAAACTCTGGCGGACGCGTGTACTGCGGATATTCGAGCAGACCGTCCGAAAAGCTTTCGTCCTCGTGCGAGTCAAAGCTACCCAAAACGCCGTCGACAAACCGCGACACACCGTCTATTACAACCATTGCGGCAAGCTCGCCGCCGGACAGCACATAATCGCCGATTGATACTTCGCGGTCTATGCACAGGTCAAGCACGCGCTGATCTACGCCCTCGTAATGACCGCATAACAAAAGAATATTGTCGTTTTGGGCTAAGCTGCGGCACAATCCGTCCGAAAGCAGCTCTCCCTTGGGCGACATATATATGCGCAAATACTCGTGATTGGGGTCCACGGCGTTTATGCAATCGTATATGGGCTGAGCGGTCATCACCATGCCGGCGCCGCCGCCGTACGGAGTGTCGTCGCATTTAGAGTGTTTGTCCTTGGAATACGCACGGATATCAACCGCCGCAAAGTCCAATTTGCCGCTTTTGATTGCCCTGCCGATTATGCTCTCGTTGAGACAATCGAACATTTGCGGGAATAAAGTAAGCGCCCTAATCTTCATCGTAGACCGCCACTTCCTTCAATCTGTCACCGTCAACGTAAAGCTCGTTAGCCTCTTCGTTGAACTCGGCGTTAAGCGCCTTGACAAACGCAAATGTCATTTCTCCGCGCAATGTTTGCACGGTAAAAACGTCCGCCGCGCCAAACGACTGCACCGACTGAATAGTGCCTATCCTTCGGGTTGCTTCGCCCTCACGCGCAACAAGCATTGCACCTACAAGGTCGTCAATAAAGAACTCGCCGTCATCAAGCGCCACGGCCGCCGCGCGGTCTATTTCTATATATTTTCCGCGAAGTAATTCTGCGGCGTTGCGATCGTCAATCCCGCTTAAGCGTAAAAACACGTCGTCGCCGCTGACCCTAACTGCCGAAAGCTTATAAAGCCGCCCGTCTATATACGCCGATTTAAGCACGCAAAAGCGCGACGGGTCATTGGTCATAGGTCTGACCTTGACTTCGCCGCGCACGCCCTGCGGTTTTGTAATTTGCCCTACGGTAATCAAGTTACTCGTCTATTTCCACGGAGCAGCTTCTGCCCTGCTTGATTGCAGCCGCTTTAACCACCGAACGAATGGACTTGATAATACGGCCCTGCTTGCCGATAATCTTGCCTATGTCGTCCTTGGCAACCTTGACGGTGATAACGTCTCCGTCCTCGGTAACGGACACCTCGTCCTTGTTATCGACAAGCGCGGTAACAATATAGTTAACAAGCTCGGTCATTATATATTACTCCGCTTTCTTTTTCTTTTCGACCTTGGTCTTTTGCGTGGACTTTTTGGTCTCCAATGCGCCGGCATTTACAAGCAACGCGCGCACGGTGTCAGTGGGCTGAGCGCCGTTTTTTATCCACTGCTTCGCCTTTTCAACGTCAACTTTGACGCCGTCTTCAAGATGCGGATCGTAAGTACCGATAATGTCGATAAACCTGCCGTCACGCGGCGAGCGCGAATCGGCAACGATTATGCGGTAGAACGGGGATTTGTGATCGCCCATGCGAGTGAGTCTGATTTTTACCATGATTTATTTTCTCCTTAAATGGTTTTTGATATCTTTATGTTATTGTTGATAAGTGCACATTCGAGAGTGCGGAGAACCGCGTCAGACAAGTAAGTCCGAGCGGCGACGAGTGGGAGTGTAGAACCACCTACATGACCCGAGGCGCCGCGACGGCTGACGCCGTATACTTCGTGAGCCACTGCGTAAAATTGCATTTGCAAGCAAGCAATTTTACTTGCGGCTTAGCACGCGAGTTATACGCGCTCGAATTATCTAAAACGCCTTTTTTGTCGTATAATCTTTTGCGGTTGCATAGGCAACTTTCCGCTCTGCGCCGCCTTCATCATTTCGCGCGTTTGGTCGTACTGCTTTAAAAGTGCGTTAACCTCCTGAACGGAAGTGCCGCTTCCTGCCGCTATGCGCTTGCGGCGCGACGACTTGATTACCTCCGGATGATTGCGCTCGTACGGCGTCATGGAAAGTATAATCGCTTTGTACTTGCCGATGCGCTCGTCAATCTGCTTGGAATCCACATTTGCCCTGCTCATGCCGGGAATCATGGCGACAACCTCGTTGATGTCGCCCATCTTGGCAAGCGACTTGAACTGCGTTAAAAAGT
The DNA here is from genome assembly GCA_022508365.1 of Clostridiales bacterium. Classification (GTDB taxonomy): domain Bacteria; phylum Bacillota; class Clostridia; order Christensenellales; family Pumilibacteraceae; genus Anaerocaecibacter. The sequence goes on from JAFLVH010000003.1 coordinate 54,768, forward strand.
CCTCCAACGTGAACTTGTTTTCACGCATGCGCTTTTCCAGTTTTTTAAGCTCTTCTTCCGAAACGGCCTCTTGCGCCTTTTCTATAAGCGACAGCACGTCGCCCATGCCGAGTATGCGTGACGCCATTCTGTCCGGGTAGAAAGGTTCTATGTCGCCCGGTTTTTCGCCCGTGCCGCAAAACTTGATGGGCTTGCCTGTGACCGAACGAATGGAAAGCGCCGCGCCGCCCCTGGTGTCGCCGTCGAGCTTGGTGAGGATAACGCCGGTAATATCAAGCTCATCGTTAAACGTTTTTGCAACGTTTACCGCGTCCTGACCCGTCATTGCGTCCACGGTCAAAAGAATCTCGGTGGGATTGGTCTTTTGCTTGATCTCTTTAAGCTCGCGCATCAGCTCCTCGTTGATATGGAGCCTGCCCGCCGTGTCTATGATTACGGTGTCGTAGCCTAGCTTAACAGCCTGTTCTACGGCGTTTGCGGCGATTTTTACCGGATTGCCCGCGCCCTGCTCAAATACCGGGATATTCACCTTTTTGCCTACCACCTGCAACTGTGTGATAGCCGCGGGACGGTATACGTCGCACGCCGCAAACATCGGCTTTTTGCCCTGTTTGGTAAGGTATGTGCCCAGCTTTCCGCAAAACGTGGTTTTGCCCGCGCCCTGAAGTCCGCACATCATGATTACCGTGGGCGGTTTGGGTGCAACCTCCAGCTTGGCATTGGTGGAACCCATAAGCTCAATAAGCTCGTCATTAACTATTTTTACAACCTGCTGACCGGGCGTAAGCGACTTTAGCACCTGCTCGCCCACCGCCTTTTCGGACACGCGCGAAACAAAGTCCTTTACAACAGCATAATTGACGTCAGCCTCAAGTAGAGCAATGCGAATCTCGCGCATAGCCTGTTTTATATCGCCCTCGGTCAGCTTGCCGCGCGACGTTATTTTGGCAAAAACATTGCCTAATTTGTCCGCCAGTGATGAGAATAAACCCATGATATCTTCCTTTACCGCATTATGTCGGCAACTATTTGACGCAGTTCCTTTTTTGCAAGGTCAACGTCCGTGTCGATGTTTGATAAAATACTGTCAATCTTAGCTTGAAGCCTGTCGAAGGACTCAACCATCTTGAGCTTAGACTCGTAATCCATAAGCTGCTTTTCCGCCTGCTTGATGCTGCAAAGCGCCGCCTGCCGCGTGATTCCGAGGTTTTCCGCAATCTCGGCAAGCGACAAATCGTAATCGTAATAGCTGCGGATAATCTCCCGTCTATGCTCTGTGAGAAGCGTCCCGTAGGCGTCGCACAGCCTTGTAATGTTTAAGTCCTTGCTCATAAAAACGGTGTAAAGCTAATTTACTTTACACCGTGATTATACACCATATAACAAATTATTGCAACTGTTTTTGCAAAAGTTTTTTAAAAAGGTAAATAGTAATTTGCAGCCGTATGTCAATCGCCCATAATGCCGGCGACAAAGCTTTCGGAATCGAAATCCTCAAGGTCATCTATTCCCTCGCCTACGCCGACGTATACGACAGGCACGGACAGCTCGCCGGCTATTGCAAGCACCACGCCGCCCTTTGCCGTGCCGTCCAGCTTGGTGAGCACTATTCCGTCTATGTCTATCGCCTCGTTGAATAAATCCACCTGCGAAATTGCGTTTTGCCCCGTGGTGGCGTCAAGGACTATATAGTTGTACACCGTTGCGTCCGGAAGCTCTCTGTTCACGACGCGCACTATCTTTTTAAGCTCCTCCATGAGGTTCTTTTTGTTATGAAGCCGTCCCGCCGTGTCTATGAGCAGCACGTCGCCCTTTTTGCTCTTTACGCTCTGCGCCGCATCATACACGACAGCCGCAGGGTCGGCGCCCTCCGCATGCTTGATTATGCGCACGCCTGCGCGCTCCGCCCACACGGTAAGCTGGTCCGCCGCCGCCGCACGGAACGTATCCGCCGCAGCGATTGTAACGGATTTGCCCATGGACTTGAACTTTTTTGCAAGCTTGCCTATAGCCGTTGTCTTGCCAACGCCGTTAACGCCGGACAGCATAATAACAAGCGGATAATCGTATTCCGGCTTTTCGTTTTCCTCTAAAAGCTCAACAAGAATATTCTTTAATAAATCCCTGACAGACGCAGTATCGCGTATATGTTTTTTATCGATTTCTTCCTTGAGCCTGTCCATTATCTGCTCGGTTGTTTCCGCGCCGATATCGGACGTTAAAAGAGTTTCTTCAAGCTCGTCGTAAAAATCATCCGTGAGCACGCCGCCGGTAAAAAGCTTGTTCAGCTTGTACGCTATGGCTTCCTTTGTGCGTTTAAGACCTTCTTTTATCCTGGAAAACAGTCCCATAATACACCCTTTTATCCGTCGTTTTTAGCTTTAATAGTCACCGCGCCCTTTAGCGCGTCGCTTAGACGCACGGAGACGATTGTGGACACACCCTCTTCCTCCATGGTTACGCCGTACAGACAGTTGGCTTCCTCCATAGTAGGCTTTCTGTGCGTGATGACGATAAACTGCGTGGTGGCGGAAAAACGCTTGATCATAGCGGCAACTCTGCCCACGTTGGCCTCGTCGAGCGCCGCCTCAATTTCGTCCAGTATGCAGAACGGCATAGGGCGCAGCTTGATTATGGCAAACATGATAGCGATTGCCGTGAGCGTTTTTTCGCCGCCCGAAAGCAGCGATATAGATTGAAGATTTTTTGACGGAGGCTGAGCCACTATCTCCACACCGCGGAGCAGCGGATCCTCGTTTTCGGTCAGCTGAAGATCGGCATTGCCGCCGCCGAACAGCTCGCGGAAAATGTTTTTAAAGTTTTCGCGGATCTGCTCGAAGCAGGTGTCAAAGTCACGCATCATATTGGCAGACATTTCCTTTATGATTTGCTCCTCGTCGGCAAGGCTCTTCATCATATCGTCGCGTTGAGAGGACAGCTTGCCCACCTTTTGCGACAGCTCTTGCGCCTCCTCTATGGCGTTTTCGTTTATATTGCCGAGGTTGACTATGCGGCGGCGAAGCTTGGCAATCTCTATCTCGCCGGCTTCCGCGTCGTAGTTTTCCTCCTTGTACTCCAAACAACCCTCGTACGTAAGAGAGTAGTTTTCGTTAATGGCGGACTGCATATTGTCCATATTTACGTCAACCTGAGCAAGCAAAATTTCCTGCTCATGCTTCTTTTCGGTCAATTGCGAAATTTGGTCGTTGTACTCCAAACGCGCCTTGTCGCTTTCCACCGTTTTTACATTCAAATCGGACTTGCGCTTTAACACTTCGTCAAGCTTAGCTTGAGCCTGCTGTCTGTTTCTGTCGTTGCCGTCCGAACCTAGAACGGAAAGCTCTTTAATTTTTTCCTCGCACTCCTGCATAGCGCGGTTGTTGCTGAGTATTGTCATGTTGTTGCTTTCAAGCCGTGATGCAGTGCCTACAGCCTCGCTCTTTAACCTGGCAATCTCGTTTTGAAGCGACTCAATGTCTTTTTCCAAAGTGACAATTTGAAGGTTTTTGGCTGCAACGTCGTCGCGGAGCTTATCGCGCCTGCTTCTAAGCTCCTCTAACTCCTTGTTGATGCGCGAATCGGCCTCGCCTGGAGCGTCCGCGCCTATGTCATCCTGCGTCTGTTCCACCGCGTCGAGATCGGCATTTGTTTCCGACAGCCTTTGCGTCAACTGTTCAAGCGTTTTTTTGTCCGCCGCCAAACTCTCGGCAAGAGAATCGAGCTCGCTCTTCATAGCGTTGCTTTCCGCAGTCTTTGCGGCCTCGGCAAGGTCGTATTCGTGAATATCTTCGGTAAGCTCGCGCACGCGCTTGATAAGCGCCTCGTTTCGCGCCGTAAGACTATCGCGTTCGCCGTACAACCCGTCTATACGCGATTTTAACGTCTCCGTATCTGTAACAATCTCCTTAAGTGTTCGCTCATGCGCAAACACATTGGACGTATCGGTCTTTTTGCTTCCGCCCGTGATAGCGCCCTGCGGTGTCACTATATCGCCGTCCAGCGTTACAATGCGAAATCCGTACTTGCTGTCACGCGCAAGACTGACGGCCGTATCCATGTTGTCTACTATTACTGTGCCGCCCAACAGACCGCGAATAACGGGATCGAATATATTGTCGTAAGTGAGCGCACTTGTGGCAATACCGAAGCAACCGCGTCTTTCGAGAAGCGGCAACAGTTCCTTATCTATCGAGCGCGGCTTAAAGCTGGAGATCGGCAGGAATGTAGCTCTGCCGTACTTGTTGGACTTAAGATGCTCGACAAGCAGCTTGGCGTCGTCCTCGTCCTTTGTGACGATGTTGTTGACGGCGTTTCCGAGCGCAACGTCAATGGCCGCTTCAAAGCCGTCCTTGACGGTGATAACCTGCCTGATTACGCCTACAACAGCATCCTTGATGCGCGGATTGCTTTGCGCGTCCTCAAGCAGCTTGCGCACTGCATACGAATAAGTGTCGCGCTGAACATCCTCTATAGTGCGCCGACGCGATACCAATGCGGACATCTCCTGCTCGGCACGACTTATCTCGCCGGCAATGGTCGCAAGCTTTGCTACAACGTTTGTGTTTTCTTCAGATGTATTATCCTTGAGCGAAATAAGTCCGTCACGCTCCGAACGCAGCGAAATCATTTCCTCGCCCTTGGCTTTTATACCGTCTGTTACAGCGGAAATCTTTGCCTCGCCTTCCGCAAGCTTTGTGTTAAGCTCCTCTATCTGCGCGGCGAGCGCGGTGCGCTCCGCGGATAGCTCGCCCACGCTACGGTTGACTGCGGCACGGCGCTCCATAGCCGCAAGAAGCGCAAGGCGCGCAGCGTTAATCTTTTGCTCCTCGGCAACAACGGCTTCGGAAATCCTAATATATTCAGCGTTTAATCTGTCGAACTCTTCGCGCGAATGCTTTAGCTCTTCGCTCTTGCGATGCAGCTCATCCTGCTTTTCCGCAGCGGACACCGTAAGAGCGCCGTAATTGTCGTTGAGCGTGGAATTGGCTGACATCAACGACCGCGTCTGCGCACTTATATTATCTATTTGCTGTTTCAACAAATCAATCTGACCGGCAATCTTTTGCTTGTCAACATCCAATGTGGTAAGCTGATTGCGGTATGCCGTAATGGTATCGTCTATGGTCTGCAATTCCGCCATTGCGGAGTTATAATCATCCGTTGCGGCAGTATATGCGCGCTGTGCTTCCCTAATCTGCTCCTCGATACCGGAAATAATATCGGAAAGCTTGTCCTTTGTACCGGACGCGGTTTCGTAGCGGTTTATGTAAAGATTGATTTCGTGAAACTTTAACTTTTCTTTTATGTCGAAATATGTACGGGTCTTTTCGGCCTGCTTGGCAAGCGGCGCAAGCCGCTCTGTATCGTTGGATAAAATATCGTTTAGCCTGATAAGATTTTCACGAGTACGGGCATTTTTTCGCTCCGCCTCGTTCTTTTTGTATTTGTACTTGCTGATACCCGCGGCTTCCTCAAATACGGAACGGCGGTCCTCCGGCTTGGCATTGATTATTTCCATAACCCTGCCCTGACCGATAATGGTATAGCCCTCTATGGCAAAGCCGGCGTCGCGAAGCATATCGTGAACGTCGCGAAGCCTGCATTGGCTGCCATTTATAAAATATAAGCTGTCGCCCGAACGGAAAAGCTTGCGCGTAATAACGACTTCCTCAAACTCGCACGACGGAAACAACGACCTGTTTTGATTGTCAAAAGTCAACGAAACTTCCGCATAAGACAAAGCCTTGCGCTTTTTGGATCCGTTAAAAATAACGTCCAGCATTTTTGATCCACGTAAAAGCTTTGCCGACTGCTCGCCGAGAACCCAGCGCACAGCGTCCGCAACATTGCTTTTTCCGCAACCGTTAGGTCCTACGATTGCCGTTATGCCTTCCCCAAACTTGACTTCAAGCCTGTTGGCAAAGGATTTAAACCCCAAAAGGGCAAGCTTTTTAAATTTCAAGAGTTGCTCCGACCTTTACGTGCGTACATACATTTTACAGTTTAACACATATACCGAAAAAAATCAATCGAAATAACAGATAACCGCGCGAATTTTGTATCATCGGCTATCGGCTTCTGTCAAAGCCTTGTAAACGGTTTCGGCAAGCTTTTTTTCCGCCTCGTGTTTTGACCTGCCTTTTTCGCTGTATCTGTGCCCCACTGCGTCCATTTCCGCAACAAACATTCCGCCAGCCTCGTAAATGTCGTACCAGAACAAAAATATATTGTGCTTGTTGCTGTAATTTTTCAGCTCGCTTATGTAGTCGCGCTCAGGAATGACACGTGTATAATATATCTTTTCCAGCACGGCTTTGCATGCGTCCATGCCGCCGTCAAGATACACCGCGCCGATAAGCGCCTCAAAAACGTCCGACCTCGCCTTGGCGGAAAAAGCGTTTTTGTTTACTCCGGCGCCCACGCGCAAATATTGCATAAGCCCCAGCTCGTCAACTATACGCGCAAGCGGAGTGCGCGACACAATAGCGGCGCGCTTACCGGAAAGTCCGCCCTCGCTTGCGGTGCGGTCCATAAGAAACAGCTTTTCACCAACAAGAAAATTAAGCACGCAATCCCCAAGGAACTCTATGCGCTCGTTGCCCTCTGCCGGGTGTTCGTTTACGTACGAGGAATGAGTGAATGCTGCCGTCAAATATTTGCAATCGTTAAATTTATAACCGATAAGCGATTGGATAGAATCTATTTGTTCGTTATTCACCGGCGCTCTCTGTTTCGGTCTCTACCGCCATACCGCTCTTTATACTTTCTACAATGTTGTTTTTATGCATTCTTATTATATTACGGATTGAAGCTTTGGTGGAGACCTCGTTGGACGAGCCGTGCGTTTTGACTACTATCTTTTTTACTCCCAAAAACGCCGCGCCGCCGTATGCGTGGTAGTCCATCTTGTCCTTAAGCCCATACACCGCCTTTTTCATAAACAGCGCGCCTATCTTGGCCTTGGTTGAGGACAGCATCGCCTCTTTAAGCTTGGACATGACAAGCTTTGCCGTGCCCTCCACAGACTTAATAAGAACATTGCCCGAAAAGCCGTCGGTTATGATTATATCGTATTCGCCCGTCAGTGCGTAACGCGCCTCAACGTTGCCGGCAAAGTTAAGCTCGGCGTTTTGCTTAAGCAACGCGAATGTCGCCTTGGAGCGCTCGTCGCCCTTGTGATCTTCCGACCCCACGGACAACAGACCGATCCTCGGTTTATCTATGCCGAACAGCGCGCTAACATACAAGTTGGCCATAACGGCAAACTGCGCCAAAAACTCGGGCTTGGAATCGACGTTTGCGCCGCAGTCCGCAACGCATACTAGCTTATTATCTATCGCGGTAGGCATAAAGCACGCAAGCATGGGACGGTGCACGCCTTTTATGCGCCCAACCATAAGCGTTGCACCCGTAAGAACGGCGCCCGTGCTTCCGCCGCTAAGCAGTCCTATCGCATCATCCGAGCCGTTAAGCAAATTTATTGCTTTAACAAGCGAGGAGTCCGGCTTTTGCCTAATTGCACGCGTTGGCGTATCATCGTTGGAAATTACGTCCGGCGCGTGTTCGATTGCAAGATTGGAAGGCATTTTCGCGCCGATAGTGGACTTTATAAACTGCTCGTCGCCCACCACCACTATAGTGTAATCTTTATATTCGTTGGCTGCAGCGACAGCGCCCAAAACCATTTTTGCGGGATTGTCGCATGCGCCTATATCGACAATAATTTTCATAATAATCTCCTCACTAAAAAAATACCCCGCTACTACGGGGTAAATTTTTAGTCGTTACCTTGTTTTTGTGCGATTTTTACTTCGCCGTCATAGCTACCGCAGAACGGACAGACGCGGTGCATCTGAATCTGCTGATGGCAGTTTTTGCACTCCACCAAAGACGGAGCGGACAACTTCCACTGCGATCCGCGCGTATGTGTGCGCTGCTTTGATGTTTTATGTTTGGGGACAGCCATAATCCACCTCCTTATGTTACAAAAAGATTATACAGCAAAAAGAATATCTTGTCAAACATTTTTTAACCAATAATCGATTTTTTATTGAAAAATGCTTGACAAATATATTTGATAAGTGCTATATTTACTATGCTGTCTGCAAGATAGCGATTTCGCAAAATATGCGGAAGTGGCTCAGTTGGTAGAGCATCACCTTGCCAAGGTGAGGGTCGCGGGTTCGAGTCTCGTCTTCCGCTCCACAAGGAACGTTATTAACGTTCCTTTTTTGTTTGCGTCAATCTAACTACATCACCTAAATTTTCAAAACAAAAGGCGGAATAATCCGCCATTCATACGCAAAATTGAAATTTATTTGTGTCTTCTTTTTTGCCACTCATTCCAAAATGCAATATATCCGTTGCGGTCTATTTTGTCGTTTGGAAGTTTTTTGGGTGCGCTTGTTTTATAAAAAGCCTCCACTTTATCCGCAAACTCAAAAACGGCTTTTTTGTATTCGTCAATCGAAATTTTTTCTTTCGTGCCGTCCTCTAATTCCAAAATAACAGTATCGCCCTCATGAATAACAGACCAATCAATACCGTTTGGGCACCCTAAAATAGTTACATTATCTAACGTGTCATTAGGTAATATTGAAAAGCCGCAACAAGGTAATAGTTGATTATCGGTGTTGATAATATGATCTTCAGTCAATGTTTTTAATAAATAAAGTGCAGTTGCGCTTATGGTAGCTTCATATTCAAGTTTCTTTTCTCCAATATAAACTACGGCATGACCGTGTAAACATAAGTCTTCCGTTTCAGTAATTCCGTCCAACCATTTGATGTTTGTAGCATCTATTGAAAAACCCATAATTATTCTCCGTTAAATTATTGTTTATATTACAATTTTTTCCTTTCGCTTAAAGTGCAACACCCAAAACGCCACGGCGATTAATGCCCCGCCTATTATGTTGCCGATCGTGGGCGCGAGAAGCCCGTTGAGAATAGCGTAGCCGAAGTTGAATCCACCGCTATTCACCATTGCAGCCGACATTATGTAAAACATATTTGCAATGCTGTGCTCAAAGCCGCACACTACAAATGCAAACACAGGCATATACACGGCAAGCAATTTCCCTGCCGCACTCTTGCTTGCCATAGCCATCCACACCGCAAGGCACACAAGCATATTGCACAGTATACCTTTTAGCAGCGAAACACCGAAGTTAAGCTCGCTTTTTGCGGCAACGACCGATACAGCAGCCACTCCTACATTGCCGCTATAAGTTTTGCTGTAAACAACAAGCACGGCAATTAGCGTCGCGCCAATAAAGTTTCCGAGGTACGCAAGCCCCCAATTTTTGAGCATTCCGCCAATCTTGATATCTTTATTCAACAGCGGCGCGACAAGCAAACAATTGCCTGTAAAAAGCTCCGAGCCGCAGACCACTACAAGCATCAGCCCCAAAGGAAAAACCGCACCTTTAATAAGCAGAGCATTTTCCGACGCCGCAGCGCCCGCAACGGTGGCCAGCGCACCGGCCAGCGCAATAAAAGCCCCGGCGAGAACTGCCAGAAGCAATAACCTATGCCATACAGCGGAAGTTTTTTCTTTCGCCGAGATTATGTAGTTATTCGCAATTTCTTTCGGTCCGTTCATAGCTTTATTCTATCAATATAGCAGGCATTTGTCAACAATATTCGACAAAGCGTTAAAAGTTGCGCCGAGACGCATAGTTCCAGTCAATCTTTTGCGGCGGATTTTTTAATTGATCAAAAGCAAACCACATCATTTGCGCAACGGTATTACGCGGAACGCACCCCGTAAGCCCACCGAACGCCGGAACAACAATTGTGTTTACGTCGCTGTTAAGCGCGGTAATAAGGCAAGAACGCGTGCAGTGATAAACTATTCTATTGTCGGTGATGACACCTGGAATTCGCATTGTGGGCGTATGGATAAGCTTAACCCCCTGCACGTCCGTATCGATGATAAAGCTTGTGCAAAGCGGCTGTTCGCCGTACATATTGTCTACAATGTACTGCTGCACCTTTTTCATCAGAGGTTCGCCAAACCACGCGGTAATTGCATCGTCGTATCCGCCGTCCATAATCCCGTAGCTGTTAGCCGGCGATACCACGCAGTCCACCTTGTTCCGCCGCATAAATTCCGTAAACTCCGAGCAAACAACCGTAACGTTATCCTGACCGGAAAAATACTTGTTCCAGGCGGCATACATTTCCGGATTTCTGTCAAGAAGGTAAATTTTTAAGTCCTCGATTTTTCTCATAATCACCTCGCGCAACAAATGCTAAAAAACAAAAACGCCGAAATAGATATAAGAATCAATTTCGACGCTTTGGAGCCGAAGATGGGACTTGAACCCGCAACCTACTGATTACAAGTCAGTTGCTC